>JAJFIM010000296.1 GCA_021774995.1 Alphaproteobacteria bacterium
TGGGAACGCCGGGAAAAGTGGTGCGCCACGTGAGCGAAGATGAAATCAAAATGTTAAGTTGGTCCGCTGCGCATTACGTGGAGAACTGGCAACGCTATCGCGCTAGTTTAAAGGCGCTGTGAAGACGGTTCAGTCTTGATCTTTCCAAATCTTGCGAATTTTGGCGTCAATTTCCGGGCCAAGGTTGAACCCCGCGTTTTTTCCTCGATTTACGTCAACAATGAAAAGCGAATCCATAGGGCGCAAATAAGGAATGAGCGCATTACGCAAGGCGCCTACGGTGTAGTTTCCATGCAGGACCCAAATATTTCTCATCACAAGAGAAGTCTGGCCCATGCGCATGATGGCTTGTTCCAGGTCACTATTTGAATCCGCCTTAATATCGGTAATCAGAACGAAGTTTGCGCTCTCAGACTTTGTTTCCGCTCCGGGCGAATCGGGCGCTTCATTGCGTCGCCCAAATTTTCTTTGCGCACCCCGAAAAAACCCGGCAATGGCGGGTTCTTCGCTGGCTGCGCGCCATTCATCGGCGTCGGCGGGCGAAATGAGAGAATGGGGGGTCAACATGCCTTGCGACACAAGTGAGCGCAACTGGGCGGCGCGGTAGGGCCCATGAATTTGGGCGCCGATTTTCAGCCGCCATTTGCGATCTTGATCGGAATCTTTGTGATGGGAATTGGCGTTCACTTTCTCTCCCGCACTCACGAGTGAGATGATGTTATGCCTATAAAATGCTTAATAATCCCATACTTAAGGGCTACACGGCGGAGTTGAGACTGTGTGAATCCTCGTATCAATCCAGGCGATTTCACAAGGGTTTTTTCAAAACAGAGGTTGGTTAAGAGCCCGTTTGTTTTGGGGGACGTTCAGAAATTCAATGCCCACGCCTTCCGCAAAGTGGCGCACAACGCGCCCCTCCATCCGGCCAATCATGATGATCTCGCCAATGGGGGGTTTGTCTGCAATGTTGATGGCCATGCCCCCTACTGACATGTCCACGATGCTGCATTTGATCTGGGCGCCGTCAGTGCGGTGCAGGAAAGAGTTTTGCGATACGGATTCGCGCGAATGCTGACGATCGTCAATGCTTGTCCCCGTAGGTTTGTTGGATATCCAGGTGAGTTGGTTAACAGTGCGTTCGCGTTTTGCGGGAGAACACGCGAACTCGACGCTAAACCCCGCATCGGTTTGGCGAACGACTCTGCCCTCATAACCGCCCATCTGATCAATATAGACGATGATTTTATCATTGACCTCTGGCTTGACGTCGCAGGCAAGCGCGACGCCCCCGGCCGATATGTCTTCAACCGATCCGATATGTTCCGTTTGATCGGTAAGCAGGAAACGGGCTTCGATCGAAAGTTGAACGCGTAAAAAACGCCGCTGGTCACGCCACAGGGGAATGTGTTTGGCGTTTTGATCGGCCTCCGGCGCACTCTTTTCGGCGACTTGTTTCATTGATCCGGCACTGTCTTTGTTAGACTGCATGGCGCACCCATTCTTGGTTGTATTGTCATTTTGGAATCAATTCATGAATAATCCGTTGCCGGAGGTTGAGAGATAATCTCTGGGGGTCAAAACGCCCTACTTTCTCGTCAATGTTGCGTCAAAGTTAACTTTCTTCGAAGAAAATTCATATGAAGAGCATTTGCCAGGGAGCCCCGCCGGGACGTGTATAAGAGCGCTTATGATTCCACGCCGTTGAAAGTCCTGACCCAGGATGCGCTGGCTGATGAGATTTCCGCACATGAGAAATTCATTGGCGGTCTACGCGGCGGCGCGCGCTTGAATCTCAACGCGCGCACAGCGGAAAGTCTGGATTTATCAGACCGCGATTTACGAGAATCCTCGTTCGTCGGTGCGAGCCTGATGGGGGCCGATTTTAACGGCGCCGAATTGACTCAAGCCAATTTTTTTGGAGCCGACCTTTCCGACGCCGACCTGTCCGGCGTCAGTCTCGTGCGCGCCGATTTGAGGGGCGTGAGACTGAGACGCGCTAATCTTGAAAACGCCAACCTTCAATACGCTGATTTGAGGGATGGCTCAATCATGGTTCAAGATGAGGGGGGGGACGTAAAATATTTAAGCGCGGGTGACGGCTCTTCAAATTTTGACTCGGCAAAAATGTCGCGCGCAGATTTATCTTACGCCAAAGCGCCGAGAACTTTTGGCCGGGGCACGGATTTGTCCGGCGCTATTTTTGACAAATGCAATCTGAGGGGGGCCAATCTCTCAAATTCGGATTTAAGAGGTAGCAGCTTTGTCGGCGCTGACCTTACCGACGCCAATTTGAGTGATTGCATCATGCATGGGTCGAATTTACTGAAATGCACGCTGGAAAATACGAATTTTGACGGCGCCGATCTGACGGCGTCCCGCTTTCTTCTTGACGATTTCCGGTGCGCTCACGTCATGGGAACGGTTTTTCCCAAACAATTGCATAAGCTTGATGATGAATTGAAAAGGATCATTGAAAGGCATCGCGAATGGTTGATATCCGGCGGCGCCAAAGGCGCGCAGGCCGCTTTTGAGGGAACGGATTTAACGGGCGTCAATCTGGGGCGGTTGAATTTGGCGGCAAGCAATATGTCTTTGGCGACTTTATCTGAAGCGGTCCTGGATGGGGGGCAGTTTTCTATGTCTGATTTCAGCGGCGTATTGGCGATGGGAGCCGATATCATGGGATGCGACATGCGCGGCGTGAATATGAAGCGCGCTATTCTTCAAAGCGCGTGTCTGAAATATTCAGATTTCTCTCCCATGCCGCTTGGCGACAATGGTGCGCGGATTTGGCCCGCTAATTTTACCGAAGTTGATCTTAAGGGCGCTGATTTACGTAAGTGTAATTTAACGGGGGCGGATTTCACCCAAGCGAATTTGAATAACGCGGATTTGCGGGAAGCCAATCTGAGCCAAGCGGTTTTTTCCCAAACGGATTTTCACGGCGCAAATTGTCAGGGCGCCATACTGGAAGACTGCGATCTCGCTTCCGCGCTGGGGCTTGAATTTTAATTCTGAGACCGCGAGA
>JAJFIM010000297.1 GCA_021774995.1 Alphaproteobacteria bacterium
AGGCCTGTCGATTCTGCAATGTGGATATATTGTTTTGGCCTTATGATGTCGCCTTCCTCCGTACGCAACCGGGTGAGGCTCTCAAAAAAACGAATCTTGCGCTGCGGCAGGCTGACAATAGGTTGAACGTAAATATCGACGCGATTGTCGTTCAACGAACCTTGAATAAGCTCGAACAATTCCGATTCGGAGAGCTGGTCGAAAACATTTTCAAGATCCGCCGCATTGGGAACGGACCCATCATGGCCGTGAACGCCCAAATTGACTTTTTCAATGATTGTGTCGGCGGAGAGTTGCGCCTCCGAATCGACATTTGCGCGCATCTGTTGCACCAAGGTTTCCAGCAACCTTACTTCCGTGATGATCTGATCATTGTGTTCATCAGCTTGGACTTGCGTCGTCTTGGCCATCGTGCGCATGCGTTCGCGCGTGCTCTCCAACTCCTCGCTGATGATTTGGTTGGCGCGCTGTAAATTAGACAGGTCAGTTTCCAGCAGCGCGCTCGCGCGCGCCCGGCCAATCAAAGAGTGAACCTGGCTGAACAGCAAGAACGCCGTCACGCCAAGAACCCAGGAGAGAACCGGTCCGATCTCGGAAAAGTTCAAGGCCGCATATCCCGCCGCCACGGAAATCATGAGGTAAGAAAAAACCAGAAGAATATTCGAAAGTCGTGACATGGATAAAACCGTAACGTGATAATCAGATCATGACTCGGCGCCCGCCATCTGATTACTCAATCGTAAACAAATGTCTCGAAGCCGAGGCCTGGTTCAAGGCTTATCCACGCTCGCATTCAGGTCTTGAGATATGGTTAATCGCGCGCGTTCCCGCTATGCGCCCGCCGCGCACCCATCCTACACCCGCCGCGCGCCCGCGTGGCTCATCCATCATCCGCGCGCGTTCCAATTTCGCGCATGTCAGGCTCTTTTTTGCCCCCAAACCAGCCCCGAATCGTGCGCCCGATGCGTTTCAGTCCCCGCCAGATTTTTGGCAATAACCAGATGACAAGGGCCAGAAACACGCCCAGAAAGCCCAAAAAGAGCCATGGGTGATTGATCGCTCCCCAAATTCCGGCAAAAACAGCGACGTCTTCAGCGATTGACGCCCCCCAATTGGTGAAAGGCTCAGGCGAAGTGTTGATAATCACCCGGCTGCCGGCTTTGGTCACATGGGCCGTCGCGGCAAGCCCGCCGCCTACCAGAAAAGCGGCGAATTCCATGGCCGGACCCGCATCCCCCACCGCGCCCGCCGCCAGCATCGCCCCGGCGGGAATCCGAATAAACGTATGAATGGCGTCCCAGCCAGTGTCGAGCGCCGGTGTTTTATCGACAAAAAACTCGACAAAATACATAAAGCCCGCCGCGGCGATCACGAGAGGATTGGCCAGAACCTCAAGTCCGGGCGGTAGATCAAAATTGCCGGTCGCCCCCATCAGGCCTAGCGCGAGGACAGCCGCATAGAGATTGATTCCACTGGCCCACGAAGCTCCAAGCGTCAGCGCAATTGTGCTCACAATGCCTTGGGATTCCTCCATTTTTTACTCTCCTCTTCTCTCAAGAACCGCAACGGTGGAAACAAAACATGGCCCCAATATGGCCGGGCGGCAAAGGCGCGTTCCGCGCGGCCGCTCACTCTTGCCGGGCGCGGCCCAGATACCGCAACAACCGGTCAGGATAATCGGTTGTGATGAAATCAACGCCAGCCTCCACCAGGGCCGCAAATTCGACATCCTCATTGGCCGTCCACACCGATAACTGCAAACCGGCTTCATGGGCGCGCGCAACCGCCTCTGGCGTTGCGTCGCCAAAATAGGGCTCCCAAATTACGCCGCCCGCCGCTTCAATGGCCTTAATGAGCGATCCTCCATAGGCGCTGGGCTGAAACGCGCCATACCAGGGCGCCCCGCCCTTTGCCATATTGCGCAAGATGACCCCCTCCTCCCACCAGGCTTGATTGACCTCGGGCGGCGGAGGGGCGGCGTTCAGAACATAGAGAGGATAGGTGAGAAATCCTCGGCGCACTTCCGGCGTGATCTGCCCTAAACGCTCCAATCCCCGCCAATCGAACCCGACAACCACGCTTTGATCGATAAAGTTTTCCTCGATTAATACCTCCGCCACATGTTCCGCCAAAATTTTAGGCGGCGCAGCGGCCGGACCCGCCGCCGGTTCCGACTTCATTTCCACAAGCAAACACATATCGCCGGCCGCGCGGATTCTCTCAATCACATCCGCAAGCAGCGGAATGTGCTCCCCGTCGCATGGAACGAGTTCAGGCAATTCACGCGCAAGGGACGAGGTCGGATCAATGGCGCCGACGTCAAAACTCTGCAATTCAGCCAGAGTTAGGTCTTTCACCAGAGGTCCGGGCTGTGCGATCCACTCCCCTCCGCGCCTTGTGGCGGCGGGCCTTAACCGATAATCATGATGTACGATCACCTGGCCATCAGCCGAAAGATGCACATCCACCTCCACGCCATCCGCCCCCAGCGCGCAGGCGTTCTCCACCGCCGCCAAGGTGCTTTCGGGGCGCAGCCCCGCGCCGCCTCGGTGCGCGATAACGAGTGGCGTTGAATTGGAGGAATGATCGAAAGAAAGATGCGACATTATATTAACGGGTCTTTACAACAAAATTAAGGAACGGATCGTTGAAGAAATAAGCGTACAGTCTATCCTCGCGATCGCCGCCCGCCTTAGGATATAATGTTTGACGTTACGGTTTGGGCGACTGAAATACTAACCGAGGCTGCATGATTAAGCGATTTTTTTCAGCAAAGAGCAACAAGGCGAACACCCTCAATGCGCCGCGCCTCGGCGCGCGCGCGCCGTGCTTGCCTGAAAATATGCGCCTCTATGCGATTGGCGATATTCACGGCCGCGCAGATCTTCTCACGCAATTACTACGGCAAATCGAGGAGGATGCGCGCAATCTCCCATCCAAAACAGAGAAAATTCTGGTTTTCCTGGGTGATTATATTGATCGCGGGCATGAGAGCCGGGAAGTTTTAGACCTACTTTTGAGCGGCCCTTTACCCGGCTTCACGGCGCATTTTTTATAAGGCAATCAGGAAGAAATGTTGTTGC
>JAJFIM010000298.1 GCA_021774995.1 Alphaproteobacteria bacterium
GACCATGGCCGGCATTGTGCGCCAAGCGCTGGTCGGCGCGCCTCTCTCCTTGCGCCTGCATGTCGCCAATCAAGTGGCTTCGTGCGTTTTAGCCCCCTCCGGGCTTGTTCTTTCGCTGGCGCAGGATCAAATTGAAGTCGCCGGTCCCATCCTCAAAAGCGACGTCATAATAAAACCCGAAGATCTGGCCATGCTCGCCCTGACGCTGAGCGCCGATCACACATGTCTCATCGCCGGCAGAGAAGACCTTAATGCGCGCGCCGCTTCTTCTTTGATCACGCGGCAACACGAAGGCACGCTGATCAATCTCGCCAACAACCACATGGCCGAGATCGATATTTCCGATTTGGCCAGGCTGGTCACGCTGTCGGCCCGCTATGTCGCATTGCAATTGCCCCTGCTGCAACGCGGCGATCTTCCTCTCACGCTTATCCAACGCCTCTATGCAAACGGATCGGAGACGCTGCAAGATTTTATCCTCGAAATATTTGGCGAGGACGCGGCCAAACCGATTATAGAATTTAATGTCGCCAATCTTGAAATCATCGATCTCAGCCCCCCTCCGCCAAGCGCAGACCAGATCGAGGCGCAAATAGACGCCTTAGGCGGCCGCTTGCGTCCGGCCCTCCTTCTCAAAGCCCTGCACAAAAAAGACACGAATCTCTTCAAAGCGCTTTTGGCCCGCCTCACCGGCGTTACCGTCGAAGACATGCGCGATGTGCTCTCCGAACATGGCGGCCCGCAATTGGCAAAGGCGTGCCTCGCCGTGGGACTCAGCCGGGCGACCTTCGAAACCCTCTATCTGGTCAATCGGGGCTTGCAAAACCTGCCCTTCATCATGCCGGAAGACGAGCGGCGGCAAGTTGATGAGATTTTTGCAAATTTATCGCAAAACCAGGCTCTTACCGACCTGCGCCTGTGCGCTTGAGGTTTTTTTTAGCCAAATCCTGATTCTTCCTGCTAATGTCCGGCCATGTTGGACCGACCCCACCCACCATCACATGATTTGAAAACCGCCTCACGGGCGCCGCTGACAGACCCCTTTGGGCGCTCCATCAGCTATTTGCGCATTTCCGTCACCGACCGGTGTGATTTCCGCTGCTCCTATTGCATGTCGGAACATATGACATTCCTTCCCAAGCCGGAAGTATTGTCATTGGAGGAATTGGACCGGCTGTGCACGGCGTTTGTGCGCAAGGGCGTGCGCAAAATTCGCATTACCGGCGGCGAGCCCCTGGTCAGGCGCGATATCACGTCCTTGTTCGCCAAACTTTCGCGCCATTTGGAATCAGGCGAACTAGAAGAACTGACCCTCACCACCAATGGCAGTCAGCTCGCGCGATTCGCCGACGACCTTTACGCGCACGGCGTCCGGCGCATCAATGTGTCGCTCGACACGCTTGATCCGCAAAAATTCAAAAGCCTGACGCGCCGGGGAGATCTGGAAAAAGTTCTGCACGGGATTGAGACCGCCCGGCGGGCTGGCCATCACATCAAAATAAACACCGTGGCGCTTAAAGGGCTGAACGAAGACGAAATTCCGCACATCATTGAATGGGCGCACGATAAGGGCATGGACCTCACGCTGATTGAAACCATGCCTTTAGGGGAGGTTGATGGCGATCGGATGGATCACTATCTGCCCCTGCCTGGGATAAGGGACCGCCTTGAAGAACGCTGGACGTTATCGGATCTGGATTTAAACACGGGCGGCCCGGCCCGCTATGCGGATATTTCCGAAACCGGCGGCCGCATTGGATTCATCACGCCCCTTAGCCACAATTTTTGCGCCTCCTGCAACCGCGTTCGCGTCACCTGCACCGGACGCATCTATATGTGCCTTGGCCAGGAGGCCTTTGTTGACTTAAAAGAGCCCTTAAGACAAGGCGCCTCCGACGCAGCGCTCAACACGGCAATCGAGCGGGCGATTGGGCGCAAACCCGAAGCTCATGATTTTACAATCGAGAAACGCCGTGCCGGCCCCGCCGTTTCCCGCCATATGTCGGTCACCGGCGGATAACATCCCCTTAGCGCTATTCAATAAGATTCCAGTCTCATGAAATTCAACAAAATTTGCTGTCTGGCGAGCGACAACGCTGAAGCGCAACAGGCGCTGGCGGATCTCCAAAAACAATATGAATTCGTCTCCGCAAAAGACGCCGATGTGATCGTGGCTTTGGGCGGCGATGGGTTCATGTTGCAAACGCTCCACGAGAGCCTGCACGCCAAGACGCCCATCTACGGCATGAATTTAGGTTCAGTTGGCTTCCTTATGAACGAGTATCATAAAACCGGCTTGCAGGAACGTTTGGAAAAAGCGGAAGTCGCGCATATCCACCCCCTCTCCATGCGGGCCCTTACATCAGCGGGAGAAGAAAAAACGGCGCTGGCCATCAACGAAGTCTCTCTGTTGAGGGAAACCCGGCAAACGGCAAAACTGCGCATTTCCATTGACGGCAAAGTGCGTATGCAGGAACTGATCTGCGATGGGCTGATCGTGGCGACGCCCGCCGGCAGCACTGCCTATAATTTGTCGGCTTACGGCCCCATTATCCCCATAAACGCGGGCCTGTTGGCGGTCACCCCCATCAGCGCCTTCCGCCCAAGGCGCTGGCGCGGCGCGCTTTTGCCGCATGGCGCAGCCATCCAGATTGAGGTTTTGAACGCAAAAAAAAGACCCGTCAGCGCCGTTGCCGATCATTCCGAGACCAGAGACGTCACCAATGTTTATGTCGAGGAAGATCGGTCGATCACCATAACCATGTTGTTTGACGAAGGGCACTCCCTGGAAGAACGCATCCTTGCAGAACAGTTCTCGCATTAGAAACTTTGCAAACAGCACGGCCGGGCGCGTTGCTCTTGCCATATCCCTAGGCGCGGCAGGCGGAATTGTTTTTGCCTGGACGGGTATTCCTCTTGCCTGGTTTCTCGGCGCCATGGCGGCCACCATGATTGCCGCATTCAGCGGCTTGCGGATTGAAATTCCTGACATTTTCAGAACCGCCATGATCGCCGTGCTTGGCGTTATGATCGGCTCGGCCTTCACCGCTGAAATTGTCGCCGGCATGGTGGACTGGTGGCGCAGCTTGGTATTTCTCACGTTTTTTATTATCGGCTTGACGGTAGTGGTCTATTTCTATTTCACAAAAATATGCGGCTTCGATTCAACCACGGCGTATTTTTCCGCCATGCCGGGCGGCCTTGCGCAAATGGCCGTTGTAGGGGGCGACAGCGGCGCCGATATGCGGCAAATCAGCCTTGTCCACATCACCCGCGTGATAACGGTCGTGACGATTATGCCATTGTATTTTCGATTCGCGGAAGGAATAACCATTAGCGCCCAATCCCTGGGCGCTGAATCCCTATTATTATTAAGCGGCGTTGACGGTTTTATTTTACTGGGTTGCGGCCTTGTCGGCGCCTTGGCGGGCAAGTTATTGCGCCTCCCCGCCTATGCATTGGTCGGCCCTATGATGGCCAGCATCGCCGTGCATTATCTGGGCTACAGCCACAGCGCGCCGCCCGGCCTCGTGATCTCCGCAGCGCAAGTGATCATCGGCGCTTCCATCGGATGCCGTTTTTCAGGCTTCGCCCTCGCCGCTATAAGAAAAACTCTCTTTGCCGGCTTCGGCGCCGGCTTGCTCATGACGGGAGCCGCCCTCATTGCCGCCCTGCTGGCCGCTCAACTTGTCGGCGTTGAGAGCGCCGCCCTCATGCTCGCCCTGGCGCCCGGCGGCGTCGCGGAAATGGGATTGATCGCCCTCTCTCTTGGGGTCAGCACAGCCTATGTGTCCAGCATGCACATTATTCGCATCGGCATGATTGTGGCGATTGCGCCGATTGTTTTTCCTCTGGTGATGAGGCGCCATTAAGACGTGGAGGAGGCCTGAAAAAGCCCCTCCTAAAGCGGATGCGGTAAGGTGGTTTCTTTTTAAACAAATGGAAAGAAGAACATTCCATACTTGAATTCAATCAATCTACCGTGAATGTTTACGACCTCATTCCGTGCACACGCATAATTTGAAAGACAGCCTGGCGATGACGGACAAAAAACCCCATAAGATCATATCCCCCTCCAACACATTGCAAGCTAAAGTTGGAATAGATCCCGCCGCCCTTCACCACCAGGCCGTGGAGCGCGCCAATCAGGCCTTGGAAGAACTCAAATCTGAATTCACGGAATGGATAAGCAAGGATTTAGAGAAACTGAAAGCCGCCCGCAATATTGTGCGTGATGACCCAAAATGCGCCAAAGCCATCGAAGATTTGAGAGTGTGCGTCCATGACCTCAAGGGTTTGGGAACGACTTACGGCTTTCCAATGGTAAGTCGGCTATCGGCGTCACTTTGCAGGCTTATTGAAAGTGTAGAGGAAAGCAAAGCGGCGACGGCCCTCCCCATGACGCTCGTCGACAGTCACATCAACGCCATTCTCGCCGTCGTCAGTGAGGAAATTACAACTCAGGATGACGCGCGGTCAAAAGCGGTGGCTGAATCTCTGGAAGAAATGACGGCAAAACAGATCGCCGCGCTCTCATAAAATCGTACGCAACCTTAAGCGGCTTGTGAGCCATTATCGTGCTGCAGGCTTTTGATCAAATATTCAATATCATCCGTGTCGACGTCTTGATATTGCGTCAAAATCCGCTCCACCATCCGCGCCCGGAATCTTGTCCTGTCCTCATCAACGCCGTCGCGTTGCATTTCGCGATAGACATCAAGGGCAACGCGGTATGCAGGTAAATAAACATCCGGCAGATGCGAACGTTCGAATATGGATTTCAGGCCTAAAGGCCCGGTATCGTGAATAAGGGTGGCGGCTTTTTCTTGCGGAACTTGCGCCAGAACAGACAGAGCCGCTTCAAAGAAGCGCACATCGCCGGTAAAGATAGCGCGCAAAATAAGCGACGGCGTTAACCTGCCATTTGCATGGAGCTGGTTTGACAAAGCCAAAACATTCTCCGCGTTGGCCGCTTTTTCCACCAGATCAATGGTCGCGCGCTCCCGGCTTTCCTGAATGAGTTGATCAGCCTGCCCTTCGTTGAGCGCGTGCTCTTGCAAATAATTGCGCAACCGCCCGGAAACGAGCGTGATCAACTTTTCGGAAATTGTGATGGGCAGGTTCTCTCTATAGGCCAGCGCTTCCGTGACCTGATTTGAAGAACCATGGCGCTCTATCAGAGATTGGTATGTTTCATCGCTGATCTGTGCGCCTTCATTGCCGGCAAGCGTGGTAACGGCCTGCGTGTTATCGGTCTCAATGATCGCCTGTGCGACGCGGTTCGTGATTTCGGGGCGCCCCGCTATGGCGATTTGTTTTTGCTGACTGCCCACCGCGATGATTTCAACCAGATCGTCATCGCTGAGGACGGGGGAGGAT
>JAJFIM010000299.1 GCA_021774995.1 Alphaproteobacteria bacterium
GTGACGATTAAGCTGAGTTTTGGCATAATCTGATGACCTTTTACGTGAAGCTTTACGGTAAGAACACCCGCCCAAGGAATTGATATGGACTATACAGCGCCCATTCGCGATATGCGTTTTGTTCTGGAAGACATTGTGGGAATTGACCGCCTCGGCGCAATGGGATTTGAAGATCTCTCAAACGATCTGATCGAAGCGGTGCTGGTCGAAAGCGGTAAGCTGGCTGAGCAAGTGATCGCGCCTCTGAACAGGTCCGGCGATCTGGAGGGGGCCGTGCTGGAAAACGGCGCGGTGCGCACGCCAAAAGGCTTCGCGCAAGCATACGCCGCGTATTCAGAAGGGGGTTGGGGCTCGATTGACGGCGATCCGGAATATGGCGGCCAAGGTCTGCCCCATACGCTGGCCATGGCCAGCGTTGAAATGGTGCAATCAGCCAATCTGGCGTTCAGCGTCTGCCCTTTGCTGAGCGTTGGCGCAATTGACGCAATCGGTCATCACGGCACGCCGGAGCAAAAAGCCCTTTATCTGAAAAAACTCACAACCGGCGCCTGGACAGGCTCAATGAATCTCACCGAACCCCAGGCGGGGTCTGACGTCGGCGCGCTGCGCACAAGGGCTGAGCCTCAAGGCGACGGTACATATCGGATCAAGGGCACCAAGATTTTTATCAGTTTTGGCGATCACGATATGGCTGAAAACATCATTCATCTGGTGCTGGCCCGCCTGCCGGACGCGCCGCCGGGCACCAAGGGGACGAGCTTGTTCCTCGTGCCGAAATTCCTGGTCAATGAAGACGGCTCGCTGGGCGCGCGCAATGACGTGCAGGTGGCGGGCCTTGAGCACAAATTGGGCATTCACGGCAGCCCCACATGCGTTATGGCCTTTGGCGAGAATGAAGGCGCGGTGGGATATCTGCTGGGCGGCGAAAACAAGGGCATAGCCTGTATGTTCACCATGATGAACGCGGCCCGGCTGGGCGTGGGCCTGCAAGGCGTTGCGATTGCTGAACGGGCCTATCAGCAGGCCTTGGCTTATGCGGGGGAGCGCCGCCAAGGCAAACCCTGGGGCAAACAGCACGCGCAAATCGAGTCCGTGCCCATCATCGAGCATGCCGATGTGAGGCGCAATTTGCTGACCATAAAAGCCACCACGGAAGCGATGCGGGCGATTTGCTACGCCAATGCTATGGCCATCGATGTGGCGCGGGCCTCGCGCGATCCTGAGGCAAAGGCCAAGGCCAAAGCGCGGGAGGAATTGCTGACGCCGATCTCGAAAGGCTTTTCGAGCGAGGCGGGCCTTGAGATGACGTCGCTGGCTCTACAGATTCTCGGGGGTATGGGCTATGTGGAGGAAACCGGCGCGGCCCAGCATTTCCGCGATGCGCGGATCACGACGATCTATGAAGGCACCACTGGCATTCAAGCGATGGATCTGGTGACCCGGAAGCTCAACCTGGCGGGAGGGAGCGCCGTCACGGAATTCATCGATGAAATGCGCGAGACAGCCGATGAACTCTCGGGTATGGAAAGTGCGGATCTCAAGGTCATAGCAAAAAACATGATCGGCGCGATCTATGTGCTTACGGAAGTTAGCGGCTGGCTCTCAGACCGGTTAGGGGAGCATCCGCAAGACTGTTTGGCGGGGGCGACGCCATTTCTCAAGCTTTTTGGCCTGACGGCGGGGGGGCATTTTCTGGCGGTGGGCGCGTTGCAAGCGGCGCGGCGCTTGGAAGACAGCAATGCTGAAACCGATTTTTATGGAGCCAAAATCAGCATCGCGCGCTTTTACGCGACCAATATTCTGCCTCAGGTTCAAGGGCTTAAACAGCCCTGTATGGCGGGTTCGGAAGGCCTGTTTGCGGTCACGCCTGAAAACTTGGCGCTTTAAGGGCGGGTCATTGGGCAAGGGAAGTTTCAAATTCCGCAACCGACTGATCAAGAAGTGCGCTTAGGAATTTGAAAATGGATTTTGATTTGTCGCCCAGCGCCGGCATGGGCGCTTTTTCCTTATTGGCCGTGATGTTCGCCTGGAGTGTCTCGCCGCCCAGCCGATAATCGAGACGATATTTAACCGTACAGTTTTGCCGCGTCACCACGGAACCCACCCGTTCGCAGAGAAAAGAGAAATTCGAGATCGCGAGTTCCTCAATTTGCGTGTTGTTGCGCATAATTGCGCCGAATCTGTTTAACAGATAAGCGCCGCAGGAAATCTGATTATCGTCATAAGGGCAGGTGAGCGCGTCGAACCCTGTGCGGTAAAGACGTAAGTAAACGGCGTCGCCGGGAGAGATGGCATTTGCAGGCGTCACCGGCAAGGCGCTTAGCGGCGCAGTGCTGGCGCAGGCTGACAGCGTCAACAGCACAACCAACTGAGAGACGAAACGCGATACTTTGCCGATCATGAGAGACCTCAAACTTGATGATCAAGAAAGCCTCATGCTTATCCCAGATGATTGAGAAAAGGTAAGCAAATGTGAGATCGCGGAAACAATAGGGCGCCGGAAAAAGGCTATTTAGCACCGAGCGCCGTTACGCAGAACCTGGAGAGATTGCAGGAGGTGGGTCCGGGCCCATTCGAGCCGTTTGCGGGCGTACAGCGTGGCTGTGAGGGCATCGGCCGTGTCGTCGTCTTGTGCGAAATCAGTGGATGCGCGCGGCAGGTTCAAGCCGGTGGAGCCGGCGGTGAGATCCGTGTGAATGATGACAAAACGCGTGGATTCGTTGCGGCCCATCGAAATGACCTGTTGCTGACCGCCACCATTGATGAGGTTCATTCCCGCGTGGCTGGCCGATTGCGTACACAGGTCCACGCCCGCGCACAGTGTTTCATAGCGCCTGGCCAGGCGGGCGCGTTCCTTATTGCAGGGTGCGCGCCTGGCCTGAAGAACGGTCT
>JAJFIM010000300.1 GCA_021774995.1 Alphaproteobacteria bacterium
AATCCTGAAAAGGCGCAGGCATCGAAAGAGATGGCGCGCCATGAAGAAGGCTGTCTGTCGGTTCCCGATTTTTATGAAGATGTAGAAAGGCCCGTCTCGGCCACCATCACATATCTGGATTATCATGGGCAAAAACAGACCTTCAAAGCCGAAGGTTTGTTGGCCCGATGCATCCAGCATGAAATGGATCATCTGGAAGGCGTTCTTTTTATCGATCATTTGTCGCGATTGAAGCGGACCATGATCTTGAAAAAACTGATCAAGTCCAGAAAACAACTATCAACGTCTTGAAAGCCAGAGGAGGAAGAGATCCGTCATGCCTTCACTCAACTTGGCCTTTATGGGGACGCCGGATTTTGCCGTTCCCGTCCTTGATGCACTGCTTGGCGCGGGGCACACTATTGCAGCTGTATACACCCAACGACCAAGACGCGCTGGACGCGGAAAAGCAATACGCAAAACGCCAGTGCATCAGCGTGCTGAGCAGTTGAATATCACAGTCAGAACCCCGGGAAGCCTCAAAGACGATCGAGTACAGGCGGAATTTGCAGCATTGGACCTTGACGCCGCTGTTGTGGCCGCTTACGGCCTCATATTGCCGCTTCAGATTTTGGGAGCGCCCAAATTGGGGTGCCTGAACGTTCACGCCTCTCTCTTGCCGCGCTGGCGCGGCGCGGCGCCAATACAGCGCGCCATTATGGCGGGGGACACGGCCACCGGCGTTACCATCATGCAGATGGATGAAGGCCTTGATACGGGGGGCATATTGCTCAGCCGGCCCGTTCCCATCGGTATTGCCGATACGGCCGGCGACCTTCATGACCGTCTTGCGGCTGAGGGGGCTGAGGCGATGGTCCAGGCGTTGGAGGCGCTGGCGGCGGGCGGGCTGGCGCCCAAGCCGCAGCCGCAAACAGGCGTGACTGTTGCTCCTAAAATAACCAAATATGAGGCGAGGCTGGACTGGACGCGCCCCGCCGCTGAATTGCAATGCCAGATTCGCGGTCTATCTCCCTTTCCAGGCGCGTGGTTTGAGGTTTCGGTGAAAGGTAAAACGCATCGCATAAAAATTCTCCAGGCTCAGAATGCTTTGGGGCGCGGCAAGCCAGGCGAAGTGATATCTGATGATCTTGTTGTCGCCTGCAATCCAGGATCCTTGATGTTGCAAACCCTGCAGAGGGCGGGCGGGCGTCCCATGAGCGCCGAAGAATTTTTACGCGGGATGGCTATTCCCCCCGGTGCACAACTGAAGTGAATCCATGACGCGATATAAAATGATCATAGAATATGACGGCGCGCCATTTGTTGGGTGGCAAAGGCAGAAAAACGGCCTTTCTGTACAGCAAAAGCTGGAAGAAGCCATCACACGCTTTTGCGGCGAAGAAGTGAGCGTCAGCGCGGCCGGACGCACGGATTCCGGCGTTCATGCTTTGGCGCAAGTTATTCACGCCGACATAGAAAAGCCGTCGACGCCGGACGTTGTGCGCGATGCGCTCAATTATCATTTGAAGCCAGATCCGATAAGCATCATAGAAGTCAACGTTGCGCTCTCAGATTTTCATGCGCGCTTCTGCGCTGTTCAGAGACATTATCTTTACCGGATTTTAAACCGGCGGGCGCCGCCTGCCCTTGAACAGGGCAAAGTTTGGTATGCGCCGGTCAATTTGGATGTCGGCGCCATGGATGCCGCCGCGCAGTGCTTTGTAGGGAACCATGATTTTACAACATTCCGGGCGGCCGAATGCCAAGCAAAGTCGCCGGTCAAGACGTTGGATGCATTCCATGTCGCCCGAATGGCGGACGAAATACATTTTTCCGTTAGCGCCCGGTCATTTCTTCATACGCAGGTGCGTTCGATGGTTGGCGCTTTGAGAAAAGTGGGGGAAGGAAAATGGACGGAGCGCCAGATAGGACAAGCTCTAAAGGCGCGTGACCGCACCCGCTGCGGGCCTTTGGCGCCCCCTTGCGGGCTTTATCTTCTGAAGGTTGATTACAGCAAATAAAAACTTTGAGCGCTTAGACTGATGAAAATGGAAAGCAGGACATCAAAAATCACTATGGCAATCGCTGACGACACGCTGACCCCCAATACTGTTCTGGCGATGATCCACATATATGCCAGTTCTAAAAATAGAGTTGTCAGGTCCAAAAAGTTTTTTGTTTCTGCTCCGATTAAAGACAAATTGTATAAGGCAATTGAGGGCGTGGCGAGAAGGAAATACACGAGAAGCATGGCCCAGTTATGAACGATGATATAGGCGGCGTATCTCTTTTTAACCTGTAAAATATTAGCAATGGGAATGAGTAGCAAGGCAAAGAGGACCCAGCTGAAGCCGTAGGCAGCCCCTTCCGTTAAGAGAAATAACTTCAATGAAGGCGGGGAGAGATCAGGGAAGGATGCGGCTACGGAGTCAACCAGGCGAGCGTGTTGGGACAGCGAAAACCAAAGCCAAAAAGGCGCGGCCAGCACGGCTGCAAAGAACGAATTCCAAAACCCGCGTATTGACAGGTCAAATTTGCTGAGTGCATTCGGGTCCCGCATCGCGACGCCCCAGGCGCCGTCCAAAGATTTCAATACGTCACGCATCGTAAGTGTCACGGTGCGAAGTATTCCTCAAGAATGAGACAATAGATCTCACTCAAATCGGAGATGTCCTGAACCGCCGCCTGTTCGTCAACTTTATGCATGGTGGCGCTGATGAGGCCAAATTCCGCCACGGGGCAGAGATCTTTTATGAAGCGGGCGTCCGATGTGCCGCCGCCCGTTGAAAATTCAGGCGCCTGTCCGCATTTTTTCGTAATTGCGCTCTCTATCAATTGCGTAAAAGCGCCGGGCGGCGTAATGAATGCTTCGCCGCTGATTTTGATGTCGAGTTCATAGCGGCCTTGGCGCGGCGACATGATGTCGTCACAGAGCGAACGCAGCCATTTGGCAAGTGATGCGCCGGTATGTTCGTTATTAAATCGAATATTGAATCGCGCATGGGCCCGCCCGGGAATAATATTGGTGGCGGTGTTGCCCACATCCACTGAGACGATTTCCAGGTTTGAGGGTTGAAAATGGTCATTGCCTTCATCCAGCGCGGATTTTGTCATGGTACGGAGGATATCCAGCAGGACCGGGATGGGATTGTCCGCTCGGTCCGGATAGGCCACATGTCCCTGCGCGCCTTCCACTGTTAACCGACCATTTAAGCTGCCCCGGCGGCCGTTTTTAACCGTATCTCCGAGGCGGGCTGCATTGGTGGGTTCGCCCACAAGACAATGATCGATGATTTCGCCTTGACTTTTTAGCCATTGGAGCAGTTTAACCGTGCCGTTAATTGCAGGGCCTTCTTCGTCGCCCGTGATCAGTAGACTTATCGATCCTTTGAATTGGCCCGTCTGAGCGATGAAGCGTGAAGCAGCGGCGACAAAGGCGGCGATCGCGCCTTTCATGTCCACGGCGCCCCGGCCAATGATATGACCATCGCGCATTTCACCGGCAAAGGGGTCTGCTGACCACGCTTGCCTGTCGCCAACAGGCACTACATCGGAATGTCCGGCAAAGCAGAAATGCGGCGCTCCGCCGCCGATCTTGGCGAAAAGATTGTCAATGTCTGGCGTGCCTTCAGTTGAGAAAACCCGCCGCGCGCAGACAAATCCCATTTCCTCAAGAGACTTCTGAAGTACGCCCAGCGCGCCCTTGTCATCAGGCGTGACGCTCGGGCAGCGCACTAAAGCGCGCGTTAAGGCGATTGGGTCAACCGGGTCTGGATGTGAAGTGTTCATGGGATTTAAGGTTTAAAGCGCGCCTCGCCCGCCGTCAACGTGAAGCAGGAAGTCAAAGACCTGAGAAAAATTTAATCTCTCAATAAATCATTGATTGATGTTTTTGATCTGGTTTGTTCATCGACAGTTTTGACTATGACGGCGCAATAGAGACTGGGCGCGCCTGCTTTGCCCGGCAGTGCGCCGGGCACGACGACTGAATAAGGGGGGACGCGGCCATAGTGGATTTCACCGCTGGCGCGATCTACAATTTTTGTGGAGCCGCCAAGATAAACCCCCATCGACAAAACAGCGCCTTCGCCGACGATAACCCCTTCCGCCACCTCAGAGCGAGCGCCGATAAAGCAATTGTCTTCGATAATGACCGGTCCAGCCTGTAACGGCTCCAATACCCCGCCAATCCCGACACCGCCGGACAGATGGCAATTTTTCCCAATTTGCGCACACGAACCCACCGTCGTCCAGGTGTCGACCATCGTGCCCTCTCCAACATGGGCGCCTAAATTGACGAAGCTGGGCATGAGCACGACATTGGGGGCGATATAGGCCGAGTGGCGTACAACGCAGTTGGGCACGGCTCTAAATCCTGCTTGGCGAAAGTCACCATCGCCCCATCCGGCGAATTTCGATGGTACTTTATCAAACCATACGCCTTTGTTCAGCTCTTCGTTTTGGCCTGGTTTACTGAGACCGCCAGGCCCGCCAGGGATCAGCGCCGTGTCATTGAGGCGAAAAGACAACAATACCGCTTTTTTCAGCCATTGATTGACCACCCATGTTCCGTCTCTCTTCTGGGCAACCCGAACCGCTCCTGAGTCAAGCGCATTCAACGTCGCCTCAACAGCAGACCTACTCTCTCCATGATCAGTGGGAGTGAGAGCGTTGCGCGTCTCCCATAGCCGTTCAATCGATTTTTCAAGAGCGGGCAGATCCATAAGTTTTCCCTCGTTTACCTATTGAAAACAGGAGCGGACCATACAGCCCAAGGCTTCCATGTCAACATGTTGCAATTCGACGGGATGGGCTTCGCGCCCCAATCTGTTGATAGCCAATATGTATATATAAAAACGCATTTAAGCCGGCATTAACGCGCATAGCCTAAAATATGCATCCGAAAGAATTGATATTCCTAATAGATCATTAAGCGGATTTATGCGGCGTCTTTATTATCATATCAGCGAATTTGCCATAAAAGCCTGGGGACTCGTGAGTGGCGATGAATACATACATGTTGTCGATCCAGAGCAGGTTATTGAATCCTATGCCGGGCCCGCGGTTGAGTTGGATGGTCGCGGCCATCTCATTAAAGCAAATATTCTAGGCCATTCATTCATAGAATCCGTTCACACTGGCGAGCATGCTTCTTTAGAGCTTTCCATTCTAGTGGCGCAGGCGTCTTTGGAGCGACGGGTAAGGAGTGGCCGCGTTCGCCTCAATACTTGCCCCCAAACGATCGACCAGTCTTTTGGAGAGAACGATCAATTATATGATCCAGGCCTGGGTGCGCAAACTTACGATATTTTGATTCTGCCATGCGCCGGCGCCAATAAAAATATCTTGCTTGTCGCCCGAGATATTACGGCGGATGCAAATTTAATGATGGCGCTGACGGCATCCAGAGAATTGTACCGCGACCTGGTTGCGTGCCAGGCTGATTTTTCGTGGGAAACAGATTCTCATGGCGCATTTATATATGTCAACCAACGCGGTGCTTTCGGGTATAGCGCCGGTGAGCTCAATGGACTTCTGGTGACGGCGTTGCTGCGTGATGCAGATTTAAAAGGTGACGCGCTTGAAGGCGCCACCCCTTTTACCCCACATGAACCGATTGAAGATGTTGAGGTGTGGCTGAAAGGAAAAGGCGGGCGCGATATCTGCGCTTTGATCTCAGCCTTGCCGGTTTTCGATAAGAACAATAGCTGGCGCGGCGCCAGGGGAGTGGGTAAGGATGTGACAGAGTTGCGCAAGCATGAGAAAGAGAGACAGAGAAACCAACGATTGAATGACGCCGTTTCCCAAGTGGTGACGGCCATGCGCGTTGAACTGGATCCAAAGCAAATTATTGTTTCTGCAACACAGGCTATTCTTCAAGCTACTGGCGCGGATCTGGCGTGGATCCAACGCATTGATGAGCAAGGCGTTTTTCAAAAAGACGCGGATTCGTATGGATGTTTATCAGATCACAGCCACAAACAGTATGAAGTATATCCCATAAATTCCGTTATTGATAAGTTCAACGTCGTCCTAAAGGAAGCTCTTGCCCAGGGTGAGAAAATGAGCACGGCGTCTATTGGGACCAGGGAGCTGCTGGGTATTTTTACCGAACATCATGGCTCAGTGAACGGCGCTTTGATTGTTACGCAGCCATTTCTAAAAAAGGGGTGGGAAACAGATACAATTGATCTTCTTACCAAGATTGGCGCTCATGCCGGCATTGCCATTGCCCAAGCTAATCAAACACAACTCTTGCAAGATTTGTCCAGCAAAGACCCTTTGACCGGATTGATGAACCGCCGGGCCTTCATGGACCATGCATCTCAACGTATGACGCAGCATGTTCGCCATCACCGTCAGGCCGGGTTTGTTTATATCGATGTAGATAACTTCAAAAAAATAAATGATGAAGTTGGTCACGGCCAAGGTGATAAACTGCTGATGCGTATTGGTGAAGATCTCCAATCATGCGTCCGGCAAAGCGACCTTGTTGTGCGCTTGGGTGGAGACGAGTTTGGAGTATTCCTCGAGGAATGCAACTATGCCGCTCTTCAATCCAATGCCGAACGCATTCTTTCTCTTCGATCACATGAAATTGTTGCGCCACTCCCCGCATCAGCCGGTGGGTTGTCGTTGGGGTTGGCCTTGTTTGATCCTTTTTCAAATGAACGTTTAGAACATTTGATTCATAGAGCCGATGACGCTCTTTATGCAGCGAAGCTCAAGGGAAAAAATCGATGGGCGTTAGCGCCGCCAGTAACACTAAATGAGATATACGGGAAAGGTGGGGCTATCATATGCTGAAATCTTTTTTGAAACGCGTCATGGGACAAAAAGTATTGCCCAAAAAACTCTCCTATGAAGACGCAATAAAAGCTCTTGAGACTCAATCGGGAGACCTCAACCGGGAATTGGCTGTTCGAGAGGATGCTGAGCCGGAGATGCTTTATTATCTGGCTCAAAACCCAAGCCAGGATGTGCGCGCATCCGTGGCTGCTAATCCGCGCACGCCCATACAGGCTGATGTAATTCTTGCTCAAGACGAAGATGATGATGTCAGGATGGAGCTTGTTAAAAAAATTGGTCGCCTCCTTCCTGGGTTGGCTCCACATGAAGCCGAAAAACTGCGAGAACAAACCATTGAAACCATTGATACCCTAGCGCGCGATAAACTTCCGCGTGTCCGGCAAATATTGGCTGAAGAAATCAAAAAGTCCACAGAAGTTCCCATGGAGATCATCAAACGATTGGCGCATGATTTGGAAATAATCGTATCCGCACCGATATTGGAGTATTCGCCGCTTTTAGGAGATGAGGATTTACTGGAAATTCTGGCAAGCGGCGCCGCAAGCGGCGCTTTGGAGGCGATCGCTAAGCGCACAATGGTGAGCGAACCGGTATCTGATGCTATCGTTGCGACCTTGGATATTCCTGCTGTGGCGGCGCTCCTTATAAATCCCAATGCTCAGATACGTGAAGACACCCTTGACGACATTATCGAGAGCGCCGAAGGCATTGAAGCTTGGCATAAGCCATTGGTTATGCGTCCTGACCTTTCTACCCGGGCGGTGAGGCGCATTTCAGGATTTGTTGCTTCCGCGCTCATCATGTTGCTCGTGGAGCGCAATAACCTTGAGGGAGATGTTCTGGAAGGCGTGAAACAACGCGTTCGCGAGCGCATTCAGGAGGAAGAAAATTTCAGTGGCGCCACCGCCGAAACGGCGGAAATTGCCCATGCTGAAGCGGCGCAAGCTTTGGTTGATGGGCGGCTCGATGACCAATATGTGCGAGACGCTGCTGAAGATGGGAATCGTGAACTCGTTGTGGAAAGCTTGGCGTTGCTGGCGAAGCTAGCGCCCAGTCTTGTGGGTAGGATTATCGAGTCCAAACAGGGTAAGGCCATCACGTCTTTGGCTTGGAAAGCAGGTTTAAGTATGCGCGTGGCTTTGAAGGTGCAGACGTTCATCGCTCACGTCCCTCCGCATGCTATGATTCAGGCTCGCGATGGCGTCGACTTTCCTTTGAACGGGCAGGAAATGGAATGGCACTTGAGTTATTTTCAACGGGATTCGCGGATTTAACTCAAACCGCCGTTCAGTCAGACAGTGCGAGGGAATCCTGTTCATAAGTGAAATGTTCAGTCCAGACTGCGGATTTGCCAACATCCACTTTCATAAATCCCGCCTGCTTATAACCTCTCAGTTCGCAATCTTGACGACCGGTGATCCCAAATTTTACATCAGCTGCGCAGAACTGATGGTCTCCGCCAGCAATGATTGTTTCTCCATTTTCGTCATCGAAAGCGGCGTAGACGTAATAGCTTTGCTCTTTAAGCGTGTCTTTGATCACCCTTGCGCAATCGCCGGGTTCTAGCATCCACCACCCGCGCGAAACCCAGTCTTTATTGCGTTCAAAGGCAATTGCAGTCCACAGCTTCTTGTCGGAATTGTTGCAATAATTAAAACCATTTTCATCGGCGGCGGATCTGGCCTGTTCCGCAAGGGCGGTTATCAGTTCCTCACTGATCAGCCCGCCAACCTTGATTCCCTTTGACCTTTTAAAAGAAGCGATGGCCCGGCGCGTTTTGCGGCCCAGTTCTCCATCAATGCGTCCGGGTTTGTACCCGGTATCCGTCAGCAGGCGCTGGACGCCCGCAATTTCAGCTTTTTTAGTTGAAAATGCCGCGGGCTCTTTGAAGGTCGTGGTCCATGTATTGACTTTTCCGACTTCCACCTTGACGAAACTTCCCGCACTGTAACCTTGAGTCGTACACTCATCGCGCCCCTCGATGGTGAAAAAACCTTCCTTGGTGCAAAAGGGGATGTTTCCCGCAAAGTACTTGATGCCGCCACGGTGACCAGGAACGGATTCGGCGTATGTATAGTAGGCGCGCTCCTTCAGATCTTGCGGCAGAATGGTGCGGCATTTTCCGGGAAGTAGTGTCCACCACCCGCGTGATTTCCATGTGCTTGCATCCTTATAGGCGATCGCGCTTTTAAGGACGTAACTGGTATTATTGCAATATTTATATTCAGCTTGCGCCGGCGCAATGGTCACTCCAAAGCCGCCTACCGCTAGCAAGAGCGTAAGTCCTGCTCTGGTCAGCCGGTCAGCCAGTTTTGGTCTTTCGTTGTTAAAACACAGGTATGCCACGGCAACCCTCACCCATTCCGTCCACGCCCCCTGCCGCACAGAGCTTTAACTCTTTCATATAACAGTTCGCCAGAAGTTCACACTGAAATTAACGCAAATTTGGTATGTAAATTACTAAAATTATTTGAATCGGCATGGGCGTCGACATTCAAACATTGGTTTTAAGGCCGGATGAGTGTCCCGACGCCATGATCGGTAAACAATTCCAGCAGTAACGCGTGAGGAACCCGGCCATCGACGATGACCGCTGCTTCAACGCCGCCTTGGAGAGCGTGAATGCAGGTCTCAACCTTAGGTATCATCCCTTTGGAGATCGTGCCGTCTTTTATCAAGTTTTGAGCGTGTTCTATACTTAAACCCGTCAGCAACTCTCCCTCAGCGTCGAGTACGCCCGGTACATCCGTGAGCAGGATGAAGCGCTTGGCGATCATGGATGCGGCGATCGCTCCGGCCGCCGTGTCGGCATTAATGTTATAGGTTTCACCCTGCAAAGAAGTGCCCAGAGGGGCGATGACCGGAATGAGGTCGGATTCTAGAATGGATTCCAGAACTTCCGGATTGATGTGTTTGGGTTCGCCGACAAAGCCGAGGTCCAGGATTTTTTCGATATTTGATCCCGGATCGCGCTGTGTGCGATGAAGCTTTTGGGCGATGATCAGGTCCCCATCTTTTCCTGAAAGGCCGACAGCCCGGCCTCCAGCCCGGTTAATGCGCCCGGCGATCTGCTTGTTGATGGACCCGGCCAAGACCATTTCCACAACCTCAACCGTCTCGGCGTCCGTGACCCGTAAACCGTCAATAAAGGAGCTTTTAATGGCCAGGCGCTGAAGCATTTCCCCGATTTGCGGTCCGCCGCCATGCACGATAACGGGATTGACCCCCAATTGTTTCATCAAAACGATATCATGCGCAAAACTCGTTCCCAGCGCCTCATCGCCCATGGCGTGCCCGCCATATTTAATGGTCACGGTTTCACCGGCATAGCGCCGGATGAAGGGGAGCGCTTCCGATAGAGTGCGGGCCGTATCCATTCCTTTATGGGAGTCAGCGCCAGGCGCCGCGGGTTTATCTTGATCGTGAGGGCTCATGGAGGGTCCTTAAGCTTAAAAATCCCGCCGGGCGCGATCTCAATCTAGAGGCGGTTATGCATGGAGCGGGTTATAGCTCATGAGGCTTCTCTCGCCAATGCATGCAATGCGGAGCGCAATTCCGGCAAGCCTTCTCCTGTGATGCTGGATGTCCAGATTTGTTGCGGATGGGCCGCCACATGGGGGGCCGCTTGACGCTGGATTTCT
>JAJFIM010000004.1 GCA_021774995.1 Alphaproteobacteria bacterium
CAATGAGCAGGTCTTGTCCAGCGTGACCTTTCAGAATGTCATCGCCAAGTCCGCCAATCAGAGTGTCATCGCCACTATGGCCAAAGAGCTGGTTGTTGCCGCTATTGCCGTAAAGAGTGTTATCTCCGCGACTGCCACCGCCATTAATATCTTTCGTGCCGGTGAGCACCAAGGTCTCAACATTATTCGACAGACCATACCAATTGGATGAACTGAAGACAACGTCAAAGCCGCCATCGTCATGTTCGACGACTTTGTCACTGTAACGTTCGACAAAATAAGCGTCGTCTCCATCGCCTCCGGTCATGATGTCTTTGTGTTTGCCGCCGTCGAAGACGTCGTCACCGCTTGTGCCAAACAATTTGTTGCGGCCCGAATCTCCAGTGATGGTGGGCGTGTAATCAGCTGGGTCGGGTGCGCCAGCCGTCGGCGCGGGCGCAGGGACGGGCGTTGGCTCGGGCGGCGGAGGCGTTGGCTCGGGCGGCGGAGGCGTCGGTGCGGGTGGCGGCGGAGTTGGCTCGGGCGGCGGAGGCGTTGGCTCGGGCGGCGGAGGCGTCGGTGCGGGTGGCGGAGGTGTTGGCGCAGGCGGCGGCGGTGTTGGCGATGGGGGCAGAACGCCACCGCTTGGCCATGCGATGTTTTCAGTCAGAACGGTAGGGTTCACTAATTGCTGACCAGGTGTGAATATTGATGTCGCCGTATCGAAGACGCCATCGGCAAATTGAATTTTTTCAATGCTGCTCAATTTATCCTGGCCCCAATCGGACAGAGATGAACCGGCTTTGACCCAGACGCGGTCTGTGTAGCTGATGGTGTAGCTGGCGTAATTATTTTCATAAACAGCAACGTCAAGGCCGGCGCCGCCATTGATTAATTCACCGCCTTTGCCGCCGAACAACACATCATTGCCAGCGCCGCCATATAGACCGTCATTGCCGATGCCGCCGATCAATGTGTCGTTACCGTCTCCGCCAGTGAGAAGGTCGCTTTCATGACCGCCAAGGATTAGATCATTTCCGGCATTGCCATACAAATTATCTCCATTTTGTCCACCAGTTAATGTGTCATCGCCCGCACCGCCGAAAAGCGTGTCACTGCCCTTGCCCATCGTGCCTGAGTTGGAGCCGCCGGCGATGAAGTCGTTGCCGTCCTGACCATTGATAATGGAATTGCCATTATCTCCGATAAGGACATCCGAGCCTGAGGTTCCTTGAACGGCGCCAAAATCGAAGGGGATGTCTCCCATGGCGACGCCATTGAACGTGTTTCCGCTCTGGTCGGCCAAGCCTGGTGAAATTCTAAGCGCGGCGCCAGTGGCGTTGATGAATTCATTGCCAGTGATCTGGGCAATGGCGTCTGTGGCGTTCATCAAGAAAGTGCCATTGGCGTGCTGGTTGATTATCACGTTGTCTTGAATGATCACTTCACCCACATCACCGCCACGGAACATGGAATATCCAATAATATTTTTATTATCGGAGGCCGCGCTCTGAGTGATAGTGTTGCCGCTGACGATGAGGTCGCCGCCTTTGGATGACTCGATGGCATAGCTTGAGGTGCCGCCATTATCATCCAAAACGGAATCCCAGACCTGAGTGACTCCGGCCAGACTTTTGACGTGATGGCCAAGTTTCGTATCACTGAAACTACTGTCAGTGATGATCAGTTCTGCAATGGAGATGGCGTAGATGCCATGGGTAAATCCGTCGCCTTTACCGTTATTGGTAAAATCCGATCCGGTGACGAAGATTTTTCCGCTCCCGTTGCTCAAAAGACCATTTTGATTGTTATCAAACGAGCTGTTGACGACTGTAAGATCCGCACCCTGATGACGGATGCCTGCGCCGTTGCCGCTAGTGGAAGCGGCGCCGCTGAAATCAATGTTTTCCACATAGAGGCTGACGCCGGGTTTGGTGACCAGAATGCCTTTCTCAACCCATGTTGGGGCTTTGAAGCTCACATTGCCTTCGCCTATTATGCGCACGTCGTGATCAAGTTTGATCTGGGGAACCGTATATGTACCGGCGCGCACATAAATCGTGTCACCTTGGCCTGAAGCCGCCACGGCGGCGGCTAGGGTTGTATATTGTTCTCCAGCGCCCACCCACAGCGTGTTTCCTGAAGGAGTAACCGCCTGGAAATCGGTAAGATCGGGTTTGACGATTGATTCAGGAGGCAGGGTTATGAGACTCGATACCGGAACGGTGCCGTCAGCAAAGGCCAAATTCTCAATACTGGTGAGAATATCAGTGCCTTCGGCCGTGTTCAGGGACGCCAGGGAAAAACTGTTGCCGCTAAGCTGCGTGATTTGATAATCTGTCAGATTGCCAGTATAGGTAGCAGTGTCGTTGCCAGCACCGCCTCTCAGGGTGTCATTTCCCGCGCCGCCTGTCAGGATATCGTCGCCGGATTTACCTTGAAGATCATTATTGCCGCTATTGCCTAGAAGCGTGTTGGCCGAGCTATTGCCCGCGCCGCCAGAGTTGGTTGTTCCAGTGAGTTCAAGGGTTTCAATATTATCGCTGAGTGAATACCACATGGCGCTGCTGAGAACGCTGTCAATACCGCCAGCGAGATCCTCAAAAATTTGGTCGACATAATTATCAACTTGATAACTGTCGTTACCGTTCAGACCGACAAGGGAGAAATTACCCCCGATCCCGGATAGCGCATCATTGCCTGAAGTACCTGTTAGCGTGTTGTAATTTATTGATAAAATACTGGATAGATCCAATTGCGACATTTACTCTTACTCCTTTCGATAACCCCGCTATCCGCCCGAACTTCGATTCTCGAGTTAGGACCGGAGGTTTTGCGTCCCGCCGTTTCCGGCGGTTTGCCGTTTCGTGGAATGCCGCACTTCTTCTTGGGTGCTGGCACATCCTGTCGCAACGATATCCAGCAGATCTTACGATCACTTTAATTCTATTAGCCGATTTAGTGGAAAGTTTAATAATCCGTAACCGGTCTAATTGACGTTGATGAGAGCGATGTTTCCCTTGCTTCAAGGAACTTGTCAACCACGTGCGGAAAGGGGGAAGCAAGTCTCTGATTTGTCTGGCTTCCTCACTTAAAGTGTCTAAATTTTCAAAATGGAAGCATGGCTTTCTTGAACATGATTCGCCTGATCGCCAGCCCTGAAAAGGCGATCATAAGCATTGATCATTTGACTTTCATTGAAGTCTTTGCGTGCTTTGTTCTGATTTTCTCTGCCGATTGATTGCCTTAGAGGGATATCGGCAACCAGCGTTTTGAGTGTCTGGGCCAGCCGGTTAACATCTTTTGGCGTGATGAAGGTTTGATTAGGGTTTGCTACCATGGATTTAACATCGCCGACATCTACACCTGCAATGGGAAGAGCACTTGCCATGGCCTCTAGCACGCCATAAGGCATTTGCTCGGTATCGGATGAGATGGCATAGATATCCAATGCAGCCAGGACATGCTCCGGATCTGAAACATGGCCAGCAAAAGTTATTTCTTGTTGAAGATTCAATTTCTTGGTGAGATCTTCCAGTTTACTTCGTTCCCCTCCCTCGCCAATGATCACCAGATGGCAAAGCTGGCTTTGCCGGGCGACGGCAAAGGCGTGAATCAAGCGCGAAATATTCTTTTCCGGTCTTAGAGCCGTAACGGTGCCTATCAAGGCGCGATCTTTAGGCAAGCCTAAAGAGTCGATGATATGAGGGTTCGATTTTTCGCTAAAACGCTGGCAGTTGACCCCATTAGGCAGGTAGAGCAGTCGTTTGCGTGGCAACTTCCAGATGTTTGAAGCTATACCGTACAGAGTGCGGGAAGGAACGACCACTAGGCTTTTTCGGGAAAGGGCCAGGCGACGGGTCCACACGCGCCGGGCGAGTTGTCGGTGGCTCTCTTCGGGGCCAAAACCATCCTCAATATGAACGTGCGGACAGATCTGGCGCAAATTGGCAAGGGCCCACTCAATGGCGCCCCAATTATAGGTTATTATCTGATCGGGTTGGTGAGTGCGTAAAAATTGGCGATAGGCCATGAGACGCCGATGGAAAGGCAGATCTTTATGGCTCGCGTGGATCATATTGGCGTCAATGGAGGCGCCCAGGTGTTGCAGTGTGTCGGCGGACCCGTCCATGGAGATGATGCTGTGTTTGTATTTCGCGCCCAATGCGTTCGCCAGGAGCGCAAAACGCACTTGAGGGCCGCCAATGCGAAAAGTGGAAAAAACGTGTAGAAGGCGGCGCGGCGATGCTTGAGAGACGGACGAAAGGGTCATGGGCGCTTCAAGCGTGAATGAGGATGGCGCGTTGGATAAATTCTTGTCGGTCCGCCACTGGCGTCCAGTCCAGATCCTTCTTCGCATCTTCAATATCAAAAGGAGAAGTCATGCCTCGGGATTTCAAATCCCGATAGCTGGGTAAGGGGACTTTCCGGCCTGACAGACGTTTGATTAGCCATTTGGCCATTTCCACCCCCTGGAGTTTCCAAACGCCCTGGGCGTGAAATTTGAGCGGACGTCCTGTGGCTTGCGCCAACTCCGTAATGTATTCTACGGCGGACATTCTGACATCTCCCACCAAATTATATGTCTTGCCAATGACTTGGTCCCTCTGGGCGGCTTTGACAATCGCCTGTGCGACATCTTCAACCAGGATAAAGGGAAGGGGATTGGCGCCTTTGTTCCATCCCAGACAATGTTGGTCATTATTGTATACGCCGACGCCACTGTGGAAGGGGCTTGTACCATCACCGATCACCACGCCTGGCCTTAAAATGCAGACAGGCAGGTTTTTCTCGGCATGCCATCTCATCAGCAAATTGTCTGCTTCCGCTTTTGCACGCGCATAGTCAGCCCGTTCGCCGGCTAGCGGATCGGGCGGTGTTGCGCCTGTTATGGGCGCTTCAGGATCTCCTAGATAAAGACCAGCTATCGATCCGACATGAATCAGTTTAGCGACTTTGTGCTCCAGGCATTTCTCAGCTACGGCCTGCGCGCTGCCTACTAAGGCATTGCGAATTTCCTCCCAGGACTCCCCGCCGCCGCCATGGGCCAGGTTAATGACAATTTGGGCCGGCGCTATTGCGCGGTCCAGATCAGTTTCCCGTGTGGCGTCTCCCTGAATAAGCGTTACGTCTTTGTTGTGAAAAATATCAGCCAAATTGTTCAAATTACGCGCCATAACGCCGACGCGCGTGCGTTTGTCCGTCAGTGCGGCAACTACGTGCCTGCCGATAAACCCGGTGCCTCCAATGATCAGAATCTCATAGTCATTGCCTGATTTGGCAATGGGGGGCGTCGTTTTTATTTCAGGCGTCGGGAAGGCGCCATCTGCAATATTTTCGCACAACGCCACAAGAGAAGCGCCAAATGCGGCGTCGGAACGAATCGGCTCTCCGGCGTTTAGGGCTTGATAAAAGGCTTCTATGCTAGAGCGCATACTTATAAAAAAGGGATCAGAGCGCGACTTTAAACCTGAAATCGACAGGGCGTAGGCGCCAGCATTAGCTATACTCTGAAGAGCGACCTGCCCGGCGATTCGCGCCCCCGATGTCAGATACTCAGCTGCTTCCAACCAGCGCGCGCGCCGATAGCTGAAGGTTCGGTTGCTGATCATATCAGCGGTCACGCCGCCATCTTTGCACAGAGCGGTAATTTGCCAGAAGGGATATTCACGCCCAACGGCAAAATGCAAATGAGCCGGCGCGGCCGCCCCCTTGAGACTGACATTGGCCTGTCCAAAAAACAGCACGCCGGGTGAAATTTCAGTAGGAGACCCGGCTAACGCACTGTGTTCAGTAGCGGGTCCGGTGAGCGAAATAATCTGTGAGAGGGGGTGTACGGCTTGCTCAAGGAGAATGTTTTTAGGCTCATGGAACATCCAATGCCCAAACTGCCGGGCGCTTAATTGCCTGAGCGGCATGGAATATGTGCACTCAACGGCCTCCAAAGGCCCTAATGCGCCCTGTTCAATTATATGGCGAAGCTTGGCGAAGGCCGGGTGGTAGATGAAATTTTGATTGACGCCCAGAGGAGCGTTGTGGTTTTGAGCAAGCGCCAGCAAGTCTTCTGATTGTTCACGAGAGGTTGCCAGAGGCTTTTCCAGAAATACCGGAAGACCGGTCTTTAAACATTCCGCAGCGACGCTTGCATGTGCATTTGGGGGAACCAGCACATGAAACGCATCAAATTTCTGGGAATTAATAGCCTCCTCAACACTGGATACTATATGTTCTATTCCCCATTTCTTTGCGACGCGTTCCGCCGCAGCCTTGTTCGTATCTACAATGCCGCTTAGCGTGATGTGGGGCAGAGAATTTATGGCTTCAGCATGTATGTGAGATATGAAGCCCGCACCGATCAGGCAGACGCGATGCTTCTTTTGGGCAGACCCCATGATGCGACTATATCCTTGGGCTAATGTTAAATTGGATTTTCTTATACGTCATGGAAAATCTATAATCGATTAATGGAGCCATTATTTTTTCAAACTCTCATAAAGTTCTTTTGCTTCTTGCGCCCCGTCAAAAGAATCCTTCTTTGAAAGGATGTTCTTTAAAATTTCCCTAGCTTCCTTAGGCTCTCCGGAGCTGTTGAGTGCAACGGCAAGGTGATAGCCGATCTCCGGGTCTTCGGGACGTTTTTGCCTGGCTTCGCGCAATAATTTTAACCCTCTCGCCATTTTGTTTTTGCTCATTAAGAGCCACCCTAAAGTATCTGCTATTTCAGGTGAGTTAGGTTGTAATTGATAAGCTTGCTCAGCATATTGTATGGCGTTGTCGATATTTCCCTGCCTATGATAGAGCCATGCCAAATTGTTGAGAAGAGCCGGATTTTGGGGTGCGTTCTTTAAAGAGCGTTCCGCTTCGCTGATGGCTGCTGTATAATTTTGATCTTTAATGCGGGCGCTTGATAACAGAAATCGAATAACAGCGTCATCAGGTTTGGCGTCAAGCCAAGATTGAATGAGGGTAATGCCTTCATCTCTTTTGCCCAATGCATCTAATGTCCGATAATATTGAATTAGGGTTCCTCTTTCTTGCCGGTCAGCCCATGCTTTTTGAAAAAGGGATAATGCTTGATCGTATTTTTTACCCTCATATAAGGTGTTGGCAAACAACAAATCGGCCTCAATTGGATCTTGGATGTCTTGTCGCATAGCTAGGGCCAAAGCTTGAGCGCTTTCTACTCCGTTCAAACGAATCTCTGAGTTGATGCGTTCGGATCGGGCGATACTGAAATTTGGATCTAGTTCGATTGCGGCGTCAAAAGCTTGCGATGCTTCTTCCTCATTGTTGGCCAGAGTTAAGGCGCGCCCTAAGCGTAAATGGGCTAGAGGAGAATTTGCCTTCAGATTGACGAGGTTGCGATAAGTTGCCACGGCGCTAAGAGTTTCGCCGTTCGCCTGTTGCGCGCGCGCCAGGACATCCAGAGCTTCGCTGCTGTCTGGCGCTAAAATGATTAGATTTCGCGCAGCAACCAAAGCGCGCTCTATTTTCATCTGTTGCAGAAGAATATTTATCTTCATAACTTGAGGCGCTGTTTGACCGGGGTTTTTCTTTATGGCTGTTTTTAACAAATCAAGAGCGGTTTCAGAATTTCCTTCGCCCCACGCCATTTGCGCTAATCCGGTCAAGGCCTGCAAATGACCAGGGTCATTTTTGAGAATAGTATTATACTGGTTGCGCGCTTCAGCCAATTGTCCGTTATCGATGGCGATACGCGCCAGAGAGATTCTGGCGGGGTAAAAATCATCCTGAATAGAAAGGGCCTGTTTAAAGTTCTGCTTTGCTTGTTCGAGATCGTTTTCCAATATACTTATGGCCGCATAAAAATAATGCGGAAGACCGCTTTCTGGGAGTTGAGTTTCTAATGCCTTTGTGGCGTTGCGAGCTTGATCAAGATCTCCATTACTCATATGCCCCGTTATAAGCATGGTGCGTGCAGTGATTGATTTAGGGTTTTGTTCAATAAGGGACTGAAGGACACGTAATGCTTGTTCTGCTGCGCCACTGCTGAATTGGCTGCGCGCAAGCGAGAGCATGAGTTGATCGTTTTGGGGGTCAAGTCGGGTCGCCTTATCATAGAGTGGCGCCGCTTCTTCAAAACGACCAGCGGCTACATAGGCATTGGCGAGCAGCGTGATAATTTGAAAATTATCTTCATATTGATTCTGAAGAGGTTCTAAAACCTTTATAGCCGCCTCTGGTTTGTTGCTTTGTAAATCAATCGCGGCCAGCGATAGTTTTCCGGTTATGTCGTTTGGCTGTATGGCGAGATAACTCTCAAAATACTCTCTGGCTCTTTCTGGGTTTCCTGTGTTGAAATATAGTGACCCAAAAAGGTAAAGCGCTGGCGGGTATGCTTCTATTCCCCTTGCCGTGCGCAGTAAGTCCAAAGCTTGTTCTGTTTTTTGTTGCCGGGTCAAAAGAAGAGCCCGTACATATTTAGCCATGAAATTATCTGGGTCAAATTCAAATACAGCTTCCACGTCTTCTTCCGCTTGCGCTGTGTCCTCCAAACCGATTGAGACCAATGCCCGTCCTAACCGGGCGCGTTGATGCATCGGGTTTTTCTCTAGAACTCGGCTGTATAGGCGCCGCGCCTCCTCTTGATCTCCCTGCATGCGTCTTAATTCTGCTTTGCGGTAGAGAGTGCTTGGTGCGTCAGGCGCCAATTTAAGAGCCTGGTCGGCATAATTTTCTGCTGCTGGAATGTCTCCGCGCCTTTCATAGACCGTGCTGAGTATAAGATAGGCGTCTGGGATATTCTTGGTGACCAGGAATGAGGAGATGATTTCTTGTTCAGCTTGCTCGGGTTCATTGATTAGAAGAAAGGCCTGAGCGCGTAATATAAGAATGTTTGCCAGGGTTTCCCCGATCACGCCTTCAGGGATGGGTTCTTTGATCAGGGCGTTGCCCTTATTCTGCATGAGATAGGCTTGGTTTAAGGGAAGAATCACTTGCTCCACTGCTAGGCCTCTCTTGCGGGCCGCTTTCAATTCTTTCTCGGCGGAAGAGGCGTTTCCGGATTCGAGATAAAGGAGGGCGAGTTGATATCTGGCGGCGACATTATTGAGATCAGCTTTGATCGCATTTTTGAGCTGGATGATAGCCGCATCGGAATTGCCCGAACGCAATGAAGATTGAGCTTCTTCAAAAAAGTCTTGCGATTTGGACCCAATGGCTGCGTGAGCGTTGTGAGGAAAGTTCAGTGCTGGGTAAACCACGGCTAAAGCGCATATGAGGACTAATTTTCCGCGCCACGCGCCTATCGCTCTCAGTGGGCTCAATGGGAGGTCAATTAGTTTAAGAAATCGGGAGAATAGTGACATTTAAGGACCCCTCTTTTATCAATGTGGAGTATTCACCAGGGTTATAAATTAAGCTTTAAGGCCAAGATTCTTCATTAACTCGTAAAGCGTTGGGCGGCTGATGCCCAGTATTTTGGCTGATTGAGATATATTATCCCGCGTTTGAGCCAATACTTGGGCGATAATTTCTCTTTCAGCCTTTTCACGGACCTGTCGTAGGGTCAGTGTCTGTGGGGTTTCTTTTGACGGCTCCAAGTCGAGATCGACTGTGTTCAGATATTTTCCTTGGCACAACACCATGGCGCGTTTTATCCGGTTTTCCAGCTCCCGTATATTACCGGGCCATGAATAGGCATTCATTGCCGCTGTTGCATCCGCCGTCATGCCTTTTATGTGCGCGTTCAGGTTCTTGCTGAAAAGTTGAATGAAATAGGCGGCCAGCAAAACGGCATCGCCTTGCCTATCGCGCAAAGGAGGCAGAGA
>JAJFIM010000031.1 GCA_021774995.1 Alphaproteobacteria bacterium
CGCATTCCTTACGCAAATATGGCCTTTTACGAATATGGCGCCCAGCTTTGACAGATAAAGACCAAACATTAGAAAATTCCGGCCCCGCCTGCGACCCTGATTTGAGCTTGGCGAAAACGCCCGCCGCCCGGCGCGCCCTGAGAGAAGCCGCGCTGCGGCGGAAAAACGCGGCGCCTTCGGCCGGGCCGCCCGAAAAAGAAGTGGGCGGGCGCAAGGGCCCCGAACCCACGCGCTTTGGAGATTGGGAGCGCGGCGGCATCACCCATGATTTTTGAGGGCGATGCCGATCTCACATACAAGCGCTCTCCTGCGGCGCGCGTTCACGCCCTGTACATCTAGCCAGTTCCATTCTCCCGCCCAGTGCAAAGTGTGACATCGCCAGGGTTTTTCCGTTGACAGGCCAAAGGCCGGTTTGCAAATGAATATGGCGAACCACCGCGCAAGATCCTAACCGCAAAGGAAAATACACATGAACAAACTGATTTCGAGCTTGGCGCTGTCCAGCTTTTTTCTACTCGGCGCCGGCGCCGCCAACGCCAATCCCATGGATATCGCGTTCGCCAACACCATCGTGCTGACGGCGGTTACCGAAAGAGGAGAATCGGCCGCTAAATACTATTACGAACCCGATGGAACAGTGACCATCAACTTTGGCTCCGGCGATGCCGTCGATGGCGCCTGGGCGGTTGAAGGCGATGAGGTCTGCACCACATATTCCATGATGCGGCCCGGCGCGCCTGAGCCAAGCGAACAGAAAAACTGCTCGCCCGTCGCGCGCATGGAAAGCGCTCAAATTGGCGACACCTGGGAATTCTCGCCCAGCGAAAAAATCACCATCAAAGGCGAAGTGGTTGCCGGCCGGTAGGCTGGACCTGGTCTGATCGCTTCAGCTTCCTCTTATTTGTGACCAAAGAGCCGGAAGGGCGCAGGCCTTTCCGGCTTTGTTTTGACCGGAACCGCGCGGGCGTCCCTGCCGTTTCCAGCTAAAAAAATACTCTGACCCCAAAACCGCCAACGCTCAGATACAACCTTTCCGCGCTAGACACCCACTCTTTTTGAGTGTGTTGTATATTATAATATATTTATTGGTGTATATTGGATCCGCCGCGCCGTGCCCCGCCACATTTTTTATTTATTATTTTTTTGCCTGTCGCTCCCTGCCGGTCATGCGGTGGCGGCCTCCTCTGAACGCTTAAACGGCCCTATCACCGCCCATGTCGAACGGGTGATTGACGGCGATACGATTGAGGTGCGGGCGCGGATCTGGCTGGATCAGGAATTGGTGGTCCGCGTGCGCTTGAGCGGCATTGACACCCCGGAGATCACCCGCCCCGACTGCCCCGCGGAACGCGCAAAAGGCCTGAACGCCCAGGCGCGCCTTATTTCGCTTATTCAAGACCAAAACGTGCGTCTTCATGATATTCATTACGGAAAATATGCGGGACGGGTGGTCGCACGCGTTGAAACAGACCAGGGCGTTGATATCAGCGCATGGATGCTATCGGCCGGACTCGCCGCCAAATACTATGACATCAATTATAATTGGTGTGCTGACGCAATATCTAAAAATTGATTTCACTTGCCCAGGGATTAAGCCCGTTTTATCTCTCCGCCCCAATTGATATTTTCCTTTCGCACTGCACAGATCAAAGATATAAAGGTCTGATCGGCGTGCGGGCGGGGAAATGCCATGCGCCGCGTATATCTCACCTTCATCCAAATTCCGGGAAGAGAAGAATAATATGGGTAATTTCACGATCCGCGCAATGGCTGCATTCAAATCAATCGGAAAGTGGCCCTATTGGGGATCTATTTATATAAGCGCCACCCTGGCGGCAATCTTGTTCTTAAGTTTTGTTGTTGGCGCCGCCTCCATGTATTTCAAATTTTTTCCTTACAAAAATCTGAACGACGCCTTTGCCGGATCAACAGCCGTTATTGCGCAAGCTACGCAACCTGCCGATAGATACGCTAGAGCCTGGTCGCGATCGCGAAAAAACAGAATCGGCATTATGCGCCATGACCCAGAGCGCGCCTATCAAGGTTACACTCTATTTACATCAGCTCACGGAACAAAAGCCTTACTCATGGATATGGAGGGAAATTTTGTTCACGAATGGGGCGTTCCTTACAGCTCAATTTGGGATGACGCGGCTGACGTCAAAAACCCCGTTCCGGATGATTTTATCCGCTGGCGCAAAGCTCACCTTTTCCCAAATGGCGATTTACTCGTTGTTTTCATCGGCCAGGGTACGCCCTGGGGATATGGGCTGGCCAAAATTGACAAAGATTCCAATGTATTGTGGAAGTATATGGGCCGCATGCACCATGACGTAGAGGTTGGACCTGACGGTAAAATCTATGCTCTGTCGCATAGAATTCTCAAGGAGAAACAGCCTTGGGTAGACAATTTTAAAATGCCCGTCATGGAAGAATCTATTGTTATTCTCTCCCCGGACGGCAAAGAACTTCAAAAATTCTCGGTACTGAAGGCTGTTGGCGAATCAGATCTGAAACGGCTTCTCTTTCTTGCCCTGCCTCAGGTCTGGAACGGCGACCTGCTCCACACCAATGCGATTGATTATGTAGATGCGGAGATCGCCAGCCGATTTCCATTCGCCAAAGAAGGGCAATTACTGGTCTCCTTTCGCAACATCAGCACAATTGCGCTGATCGATCCCAAACTCGAAAAAGTCGTCTGGGCGGAACGCGGCGCCTGGTATATGCAGCACGATCCAGATTTTCTTGAAAACGGCAATATTTTGCTATTTGACAATCGCGGTAATTTTAACAGCCGGCAAAAAACCCGTATACTTGAATTCAATCCCACAACAATGGAGATCGTCTGGCGTTACGAGGGAACAAAAAAGGATCCCTTTATCAGCCACGCATCGTCATCACAACAACGCCTTCCCAATGGCAACACATTAATCACGGAGACTTACGCCGGCCGTTTGTTTGAAGTGGCCAGAGACGGAACAATCGTCTGGGAATATTTCAGCCCCTTTCGCTCCGCCGATGATAAGCTTGTCGCGGCAATTTACTGGGGGCAAAGATTTTCCGCGCAAGAACTCGCCTTCCCCTTTAACAAAACCCCGCAACAATAACAGGCAATGGTTCCTCGACGCTGCAAAAAGATACGACGTGCGAAGGTTATCGGGGAAGAATGACGGAGAATTCTTCGGCAAAAATTCGCGCAAAAATATATTCGTGGCGGCGTAATTTTCGCTTCCTAAATGAATTTGACGGGGTCAGAACAAATAATTTTACGCCTCTGCGCCTCATTTTGGCGCTGGCTGTGCTGTTCGGCCATTCCTTTCATATATCGAAAACTGAAGGTTTTCATGATCCGATTTCCGGCGCCTTGCAATCCACATGGATCGGCGCTGTGGCGGTCAATGGATTTTTTATACTCAGCGGGTTCCTCGTCGCCGGCAGCTTGACGAAACACAGTATTGGAGAATACGCCCTCTCCCGCATTTTGCGCATCTACCCTGGCCTCATGGTCAATATCATGGCGACGATTCTCATTGCCGGTTTTGTTATATCGTCTGTTTCTTTTCTTGATTTTTTCACCAGTAAAGAAACGGGACTGTATTTCTTGAATATGACGCTGATACCGGGCATACCGCGCGCATTGCCGGGCGTGTTTGAAACCAACACGGCGACAGCCATCAATGGATCATTGTGGACCCTGCCCGTAGAGGCTCTGTGTTACGCGGCGCTTGGCGTTTTTGGCGCGCTCGGATTGATCGCCAGACGCTCTCTGGCAAATATCATGTTCGGCGTTGTTTTTTTCTGGGGGTTTTTATTCCCCGAGACCATTCCCCATCCCCCATTCGGCCATTTTGAGGAATGGTTGCGCGTAACGCTCTACTTTGCCCTTGGGGTCTTCTTCTTTATCAACCGGCAAAACATCCCCCTCACGCCGGCCATCGCCATTGCCTGCCTCATTGTCTATTTTAGCTGGCAGGGCATGCCCTATTACGATTTCGTCACGTCTTTTGCGCTGGCCTATATGTTGTTTTACTGCGCCTATGCGCTTCCGGTCTTGCCGCTTGATCAAACTTTAGGCGACCTTTCCTACGGGGTGTATATTTATGCTTGGCCCGTGCAGCAAACGGCGGAACTTCTGTATCCTGACAATAATCCTTACGAGAACGCGGCTTTAAGCGTCGCGGTGACTCTCATTCTCGCTAAATTGTCATGGGCATTGGTGGAAAAACCCAGCCTTAAATTGAAGAGGAAACTCTTAAGTCAAAGGGAGAGATGAGCAAATAACACCGCTGTTATGCGGCGGAAAAATGCTAATTTAACCTTCTCGAAATACGCAGACCAACGACGCTATGGCGTATTTTTGTTGTAAAACCAATTTTGTAAGGGGAGCCCGCCGGCTCAAAAGGCTCAACAACTTCTTCAGTTTGCAACACGCTGGGGCGACATGCCTCGGGGCTCCAAGCGCGGCCCGCAGGATCATAATTTTCGGTCCAGCACGTACCCGCATTTTGATTTTCGGCGCCATAGATGCGAAACCCGTCTTGCGCATAAGAACTAAAGACCGCCGGTTGCGCTTGATGCATATCGCTGCCGATATATCCGTCAGATTTGATTTGCACGGCAATGCTACTCTGAAGGCGTTGCAGGTAACCCGTCTCCGGATCAAAGGAGGCGGGGGCCGGGGCGACGCCAGGCATTGCGTAATTCCATTGTGCGCCTCGCAACTGATAAAAGCCGAGCGCGTTGTCTTTGGGCAGTGGCGCGATGACCTGATGCGCCGCCTCTATGGTGTTGGCCGGTTTAACCGAAGGGCGGACAGCCGCATGCAGGACCGCGCGCCTGTGCGTCCGGCACTCCGTGCAGGGCGCAGCACCGCGCGAGATCTTGTTGACGTTTTGCGGCGCCGCCGCGCGCGCATTGGTAAAAGCGTTTTGAACTTCCCCCGCCATATGGGCGATGCTTGCTCCCTCAAGGAGGGTCATAAGACCCCCAACGAAAAACAGCATTACGGAAAAAACATGGAACGCCAGCGGCATCGTCTCCCCCTTTTCAAATCAGCGCGTCGGCAAGCTTCGCGCCAATCCACCCATTACCCCATTTAGAGCCAAATTATGGTCCAGCTCGCCAAGAATGACAAGTTGGGGCGTCAAAAAAAGTCACGGAATTAACGCCGCACCCTCAAGCCCATTTACGATGCCACCAATTTATCAGCCCCGTCACGGACAAAATAATGGCCAGAATGGCGGCCAGATCGTTCACCCAGATAAAACCGGTGGAAATCATCAGACCGGTATGCAGGTCTTCAAGCATTAGGCCAATGGGCATGCCCGCAATTTGAGGCTGTGAAAAGGACAACGGGCGGATATCGCCGAACAGATCCCCGGTAAAAAAGCCCCCGCTTGATTTATAGACCCAGCTTTCTCCGACGCGCCCGGCATCCTGAAACATCAGCCGCAAGCCCAATCCCTCAACCTTGGCCCAAGCGCCGTCCCGCTCCAGTTTGACGTAATTCGGGCCGCCATGGGTTCCCATGAAAGCAACGCCGTCACGGTAATTCACATGAGGGTGGCCGGTGAGTTTTTGAACCGGCAAAGGCGTTGCCGGGTCATATGTCCATGTTTTGCCGTCCTGAGATGTTTTGAGCAAGCCAAGCCGGGTGGCGATCCAATAGGTTCCCTTTTCAGTTCCTGGGATAATGGCGTGAACTTCTCCGTCGAAGCTGGATAGGTCGTAACTGCCCGGCAGAATAGCCTGACTCAGACTGATTTCCTTCAAAGAGGGAATGAGCGGGCGGGCGTGATCGAGAAAGACGCCCGACAATGACAGGGTAATGATGGGAACAAAAACAATAAGCCCCAGCACCGGTCCGTGAAAACGGAACAACCACCGCAAAGTGGCGCGCTTTGTCTTGAGCTGAGGGCCTTTGTTGCTTTTCCACCTCCGCGGCAAGAACCAAAAGAGGAAACCGGTGATCCCTAAAACAACCAAAGCCACTCCGGCGATATCGTTCCAAAGAAGCGTCAAGGTTCCGTCAAACAACCCTTGACCCACATGCCAATCCTGCAGCAGGCGCACGAGGGAAATATCGGGCAAATTCTCAACATTGTCGGGCAGCGGAACCCAGGTAAGCGCCGCGTGAATCGGGTCGTATATAAAGGCCTGCGAGTGATCGGCGACGCCCAGTAGCGCGCCGCTTTGTTCGTCCTGCCCTAAAAAATTGATCGACTTGCCCGGCAACGCGGCCGCGCGCGCCGGCCCTTGCCCGCCATCCGCCATCCACAGACCCTGGTTGGTCGCGATCCAGACCCGGTCCCACGGAGAGGCCAGATCGCCGAACATGGCCAGCAGACGGGGCGTTCCCTCAGCGCCCTGATAGGCGACGCCCGTCCAGCTCTGGCCGCCATCAGAGGTGCGCCACAGGCCCCGCTCCCCCCCGGCAATCATCTGGCTCGCATCGTCCGGATTCAGGGCAAACTGGCGCAGCAACGTGCCCTTGACCTGCTCGCGCATCATTTGTTCAGAGGCAAACGCATCGGTTACAGGATATTGGCGAAACCAACTCCATTCATGATGGTCAAGCACAATGCCCGTGAAGCCAAGAACGGCCAGCCACAAAAATGCGCCCAGACCGACCCACCGATGAATAATATGTGCAATCCGGCGCAAACGTCCTTCCTCCCATGACCTGAAATACCGCCCTACCTGTTGGCGAGTTTAAAGCACGGCCCGCTTCCGCGTAAACATGTATTATCGCCATAACGTGTTATGAGGTCATCCCATGACTTGATTGCGGCAAGAAAAATACGCTTTTCAGGTCGAATGAACGATTCTGTAAGATCAATCACGTATCAAGAAGACGGGTTTTTAAGCGAGTGACCACGCTCATGATTAAGGGATTGCCGAATGCCGATGTTGTTCATGGGATAAATCCCATAATTAAGGTGCTAAAAAGTATAAATTTTACACGAAAAACAATGCCGCTTGATTAATAATGGGGTTTATCCCATATTTCAAACAGACTAACATCATGTTGTTAAACTAATCGTGGGAAGGTTCCCTGTTCATGTCCACCATTGATGACCTTGTTACGCGCGCAGAAAACCTCGCTGAGCGCAAAAAACTTTCCGTCACAACCATATCCCGCAAACTGTTGAATGACGGCAAAGGTCTGGCGCGCCTCAAAGCGGGCGGGCAATGCACGCTGAAAACACTTGAGGCGGCCCTGGAAAAACTGAAAGAGCTTGAAACGGCCGCCCGGCAAGCCGACCCCGCGAAGATCGCCTCGGTCAAAAACGGGCGCGGTCGGACGTCCCACCAGACGCCTCATATGACGCACCTCAAGCGCCTGGAAGCTGAAAGCATCCACATCATGAGGGAGGTTGCGGCGGAAGCCGAAAAGCCGGTGATGCTGTATTCAGTGGGCAAGGATTCCGCCGTTATGCTTCATCTGGCGTTAAAAGCGTTTTACCCCTCAAAACCCCCTTTCCCGGTTATGCATGTCGATACGACCTGGAAATTTAGGGAGATGATCGCCTTTCGCGATGACTGGATCAACAAGCTGGGTCTCGATCTCATCGTCTACATTAACGAAGAGGGGGCCCGCCAGAATGTCGGCCCTTTCACCCACGGCAGCCAAATTCACACGGACATGATGAAAACCCAGGCGCTGAAACAAGCCCTCGACAAATATAAATTCGACGTTGCTTTTGGCGGGGCGCGCCGCGACGAAGAAAAATCCCGCGCCAAGGAACGCATCTTTTCCTTTCGCTCAGAACAACACAGATGGGACCCCAAAAATCAGCGCCCTGAGCTTTGGGACATTTACAATGCAAATATTCAAAAAGGCGAATCGATCAGAGTCTTTCCCCTATCCAATTGGACTGAGCTGGATATTTGGCAATACATCTACAAAGAAAACATCCCCATCGTTCCTCTCTATTTTGCCAAAGAGCGCCCCGTGGTGACGCGGGACGGCACGATGATCATGGTTGACGATGAGCGCCTGCCCCTCAAACCGGGCGAGAAGCCTGAGATGAAAAGAGTGCGGTTTCGCACATTAGGATGCTATCCCCTCACCGGCGCGATTGAATCTTCGGCAAGCACGCTTCCTGAAATCATCCAGGAAATGCTGCTGACAAAAAGCTCTGAACGGCAAGGGCGCATGATCGATCATGACCAATCCGCCTCGATGGAAAAGAAAAAACAGGAGGGCTATTTTTAAACATGTCCCATAAATCCGACCTCATCGAAGAAGACATTCTCGCCTACCTCCAGGCGCATGAAGATAAAAGTTATTTGCGTTTCATCACATGCGGCAGCGTCGACGATGGAAAATCGACTTTAATCGGCCGCCTGCTCTATGATTCCAAGCTCATCTATGAAGATCAACTCTCAGCCCTGGAATCCGACAGCAAAAAACAAGGCACCCAGGGCGAAAAGATTGACTTTGCGCTTCTGGTTGACGGTCTCGCAGCGGAGCGCGAGCAAGGCATTACCATAGATGTCGCTTATCGCTTCTTTTCCACCGACCGGCGTAAATTCATTGTGGCCGACACGCCCGGACACGAACAATATACGCGCAATATGGCAACCGGGGCCTCCACCGCAGACGTCGCCATAATTTTGATAGACGCGCGCAAAGGGGTGTTGACGCAAACAAGGCGGCACAGCTTTATCGTTTCGCTTCTAGGAATCAAACACGTCATCGTCGCGATCAACAAGATGGACCTCGTTGATTACGCACAAAGCGTTTTTGAAAACATTGAAGCCGATTACAGAGAATTCGCCAAGCAACTCGCGTTTGAGAATATTCTCTGTATCCCAATGTCGGCGCTGGAAGGCGACAATATTACGAATAAAAGCCACCTCACAGACTGGTATCAAGGGCCTGCATTGCTCCCTTATCTAGAATCTGTGGATGTGTCGTCTGATCTGTCTGACAAGCCCTTTCGCATGCCTGTCCAATGGGTTAATCGGCCCAATCTCGATTTCCGCGGCTTTTCCGGAACAATAGCGGGCGGCGTCATTCAGCCGGGCGATGACATCGTGGTTCTCCCCTCCGCCACCAGGTCATCCGTATCAAGAATTGTGACCTATGACGGGGATCTCGAAGAGGCGGGACCTAATCAAGCAGTGACCCTCACCCTGGCGGACGAGATTGACATCAGCCGGGGGGACGTCATTTGCGCCGCCCGCGCCCCGGCGGAGCAAACAGATCAATTTGCCGCGCATCTACTTTGGATGCATGACGACGCGCTTCTGCCGGGAAGGCAATATCTCTTAAAGACCGCTAACCGCACCGTACCGGCAACCGTGACCGGTCTTAAACACAAGATCAATGTAAACACGCTCGTCAAGGAATCGGGAAAAACACTGGAGTTGAATGAGATCGGCGTGTGCAATTTGTCGACCACCCAGCCCATTGTATTCGATCCTTATAACGACAACAGAAAGACGGGCGGCTTTATCCTGATTGACAAGCGGACAAACACAACGATCGGCGCCGGAATGATCGACTTCTCGCTGCGCCGGGCTCAAAATGTCCATTGGCAACACATCGAAATCGACAAGGCCGCGCGTGCGCGTCAAAAGCACCAAAAACCCTGTATGCTGTGGTTCACCGGACTGTCTGGATCGGGAAAATCCACAGTGGCCAATCTGGTTGAAAAACGGCTGCACGATATGGGCCGGCATACATATTCCCTGGACGGAGATAATATCCGTCACGGACTCAATAAAGATCTGGGTTTCACCGACGCCGACCGCGTGGAAAACATTCGCCGCGTCGGCGAAACGGCAAAACTGATGGTTGATGCGGGCATGGTCGTGCTGGTGTCTTTCATCTCTCCCTTCGCCAGCGAAAGACGCTTGGCGCGCAGCCTTGTTGAAGAGAACGAGTTTCTTGAAGTTTATATTTCAACGCCTTTGGAAATTTGCGAACAACGCGACGTCAAGGGCCTCTACGCAAAAGCAAGGCGCGGCGAGATCAAAAACTTCACCGGCATCGATTCTGAATACGAAGCGCCGGAAAAAGCCGAGATCGAACTCGACACCTCAACCATGACCGCCGCAGAGGCCGCAGAAGAAATTGTGCATTATCTTGAGGCGTCCGGCTATCTGGAAGGGTGAGGGGGATTCACATCTGCATGATGCGATCATCGACGCCGAGCGCCGCCTGGCGGATGGCTTCCGTCAAGGTGGGGTGAGCGTGACAGGTGCGGGCGATATCTTCCGCCGAGGCGCCAAACTCCATGGCCAGCGCCGCCTCGCCGATCATATTACCCACTTCAGGCCCGATCATATGGACGCCCAAAACCCTATCGGTTTGGGCATCGGCTAGAATTTTCACAAAACCTTCCGCATCAAGATTAACCCGCGCCCGCGCATTCGCGGTGAAGGGAAATTTACCGACTTTGTATGTGACGCCCGCTTCTTTGAGTTCTTCTTCAGTTTTGCCCACGGCGGCAACTTCCGGGTGGGTGTAGACCACTGACGGAATGACGTCGTAATTTACGTGACCGGCCTGTCCCGCAATGATTTCAGCAACCGCCACGCCTTCATCTTCGGCTTTATGCGCCAGCATAGGTCCATGGGTCACATCGCCGATGGCGTAAACCCCTTCAATATTGGTTTGAAACGCTTCCGTTGGCACAAACCCACGCGGAGTGATCCGGACGCCGATGTCCTCAAGGCCCAGCCCCTCCGTGACGGGCTTGCGGCCGATCGCCACCAACACCACATCGCACTCAATCTGCTCAGACGCGCCGCCTTTGGCGGGTTCCACTGAAACGTTCAGTTTATCTTTGCCTTTTTCAACGGCGGTGACCTTTGAGCCCAGTTTGAAGGCAAAGCCTTGCTTTTTGAGCGTGCGCTGAAACTGTTTGGTAATCTCGGCGTCCAGACCCGGCGTGATGCTGTCCAGGAACTCAACCACGGTGACTTTCGCCCCCAGGCGCCGCCACACAGATCCCAGCTCCAGGCCGATGACGCCGCCGCCCACCACCAGAAGATGTTCGGGAACTTTGCTCAGCGCCAAAGCGCCGGTGGAAGAAACAATGCGTTTTTCGTCAATCTCAATACCCGGCAGGCTCATCACTTGCGACCCGCTGGCGATCACTACTTTCGCCGCCTCAAGAATGCGGGTCTTGCCGTCTTGCGCCGTGACTTCAACACGTCCCGGCGCCAAAAATTTGCCGCGGCCCAAAACAGAGGTCACGCCGTTTTTCTTGAACAGAAATTCTATGCCCTTGGTCAACCCCTCCACGGAGGCGTCTTTATGTTTCATCATGGCGGCAAGATCGAGCGACACGCCGCCCGTCTTCACGCCGAGTTTGGGAAAGACGCTATTGGCCGCGTCATAAAGTTCTGTGGCGTGCAGCAGGGCTTTGGACGGAATGCACCCCACATTGAGGCAAGTGCCGCCCAATGTTGAGCGCATCTCAACGCACGCCACGCTCATGCCCAATTGAGCCGCACGTATGGCGCAATTATACCCCCCCGGCCCGCCGCCTATCACCACCAGGTCGAATGTGTCCGACATGTTTTGAACCTTTGATTTAAGTGTTTGCGGGACCGCTTGGTCTTACAGATCAAGCATGAGGCGTTCAGGCGATTCCAGACCCTCTTTGACGCGCACTAAAAATGTAACAGCTTCCTTGCCATCGACAATACGATGATCATAGGACAACGCCAAATACATCATTTGCCGGATCACGATCTCGCCGTCCACCACCACCGGGCGCTGCTCTATTTTGTGCATGCCCAGAATTCCTGATTGCGGCGCGTTGAGTATGGGCGTTGACATCAAAGATCCATAGACCCCGCCATTGGAGATGGTGAAAGTGCCCCCTTGAAGATCCGCCAGGGCCAAATTGCCGTCACGCGCCTTCGCGCCATATTCAGTGATGGTCTTTTCAATGCCGGCCAGACTCAACAGATCCGCATCGCGCACTACCGGCACCACCAGTCCTTTGGCCGTACCGACGGCAACGCCGATGTCATAGTGGTTTTTATACACCAGATCGTCCCCGTCGATCTCGGCGTTCACGGCTGGTATGTCTTTCAGCGCAGCAATGCAGGCCTTGACGAACAGGCCCATAAAGCCCAGCCGCACCCCATGTTTTTTCTCAAAGAGTTCTTTGAATTCGGTGCGGAGCGCCATCAAGGGACCCATATCAACTTCGTTGAACGTGGTGAGCATGGCGGCGGTGTTTTGCGCTTGCTTGAGGCGCACAGCAATGGTGCGCCGCAGCCGCGTCATTTTCACGCGCTCCTCGCGGGCGCCCTGTTCTTGAACAGGCGCGGGCGCTAAGACAGGCGCTTTGGCCTGAGGGGAAGCGGCGCCGCTTTTCACGGCATTGCTGGCGTCGGCCTTGGTGATGCGCCCGGCTTTGCCTGTGCCGGTGATCTGCGACAGATCAAGCTGGTTTTCTTCCACAATCTTTCTGACCGACGGCGCCAATGGCGCATTTTCTTGCGCGGATTGGGGGGCTGGCGCAGGCTCTTTTTCCGGCGCCGCCTTGGGTGAGGCGGCAGATTTGGGCGCCGCTTTAACCGCCGCGCCATTGCCCTCGCCGATGGCGCCCAGAAGCGCGCCTACTTCAACCGTCTCGCCGTCCTTGACTGAAATCTCCGACAACACGCCGGAAACAGGCGCGGGCACTTCCACCGTCACTTTATCGGTTTCAAGTTCCACCAGGGGCTCGTCCGCTTTCACGGCGTCGCCCGGCGCTTTATACCATTGCGCAATGGTCGCTTCAGTGACCGATTCACCCAGCACTGGCACTCTAATTTCCGTCGCCATATCGGCTTCCTCCTCCAGACCGCTTAACGATTAGCGTTAAGCGCATTGTCCAAGAACGCATTCAGTTCTTTCATATGTTTTTGCATCAGCCCCGTGGCCGTGGAGGCGCTGGCGGGCCTCCCGACATAGGACGCGCGGGCGTGATCGGCGCCGATCTGACTGAGCACCCATTCAATATTGGGCTCCATAAACGTCCAGCCGCCCATGTTTTTCGGCTCTTCCTGACACCAGATAAACTCCGCCTGTTTGAAGCGCGATAATTCTTTGATCAAGGATTTCGCCGGGAAGGGGTAAAGCTGCTCGACCCGTAAAATCTGAACGTCAGCCACGCCTTTTTCCTCGCGCGCCTCATAAAGATCGTAATAAACCTTTCCTGAGCACAAAATAACGCGTTTGATCTTCTCATCGGGAACAAGGTCAACGCTGGAGCCCGGATAGACTTCCGCATCATCCCAAAGCACGCGGTGAAAGGATGACCCCGGCCCCATATCTTTCAGATTGGATATCGCTTTTTTATGGCGCAGCAAGGATTTAGGCGTCATAAGGATAAGGGGTTTACGGAATTTGCGGTTTAATTGCCGCCGCAGAATATGAAAATAATTAGCGGGCGTCGTGCAATTCGCAACCTGCATATTGTCCTCGGCGCAAAGCTGCAAATAGCGCTCAAGCCGTGCGGAGGAATGCTCCGGACCCTGACCTTCATAGCCATGGGGCAGAAGCATCACCAGGCCGCTCATGCGCAGCCATTTACGCTCCCCGCTGGAGATAAATTGATCGATGATCACTTGCGCGCCATTGGCGAAATCGCCAAACTGCGCTTCCCACAGCACCAACACATTTGGCTCCGCCAGCGTATAACCATACTCAAAGCCGAGCACAGCTTCTTCCGACAGCATCGAATCGACGACTTCAAACGCCGCTTGACCCTCAACAATATGATTGAGCGGATGATACCGCTCTTCGGTTTCCTGATCGATCAATCCCGAATGACGCTGGGAAAACGTACCCCGGGTGCAATCCTGACCCGACAGGCGCACATGGCACCCTTCGGTCAACAAAGTCCCAAACGCCAAAGCCTCCGCCGTCGCCCAGTCAATGCCGGCGCCTGTTTCAAACATCTTCTTTTTAATGTCCAGCAGGCGCAATATTGTGCGGTGCGCCTGAAAGCCTTCCGGCAGGCCGGTCAAGGCTGCGCCGACTTTTTTCAGCTCCTCAAGAGGTTTGGCCGTATCGCCCCGGCGCTCGTCGCCGGATGCTTTTTCCAGCCCCGACCAGCGCCCATCCAGCCAATCCGCTTTGTTGGGCTTGTAGGAATCGGCCGATTCAAATTCCTGTTGTAAATAATTGTGGAAATCTTCGATGCGCTGATCCACGTCTTCGCGCGTCAACACGCCCTCATTGACCAGGCGATCCGCATAAAGACTGAGCGTGGTGGGATGTTTCTTAATCGCCTTATACATCAAAGGCTGGGTGAACATCGGCTC
>JAJFIM010000301.1 GCA_021774995.1 Alphaproteobacteria bacterium
GGCGTCGTTTATAACAGTGCGCGCCTTTCGTTATCCGAACGATCTCGAGAGCTGGCCAGTCTGCGCGTGCTTGGATTCACGAAGGGGGAGGTGAGTTTTATTCTGTTGGGGGAGTTGACCTTGCTGACTCTGGCGGCTTTGCCTGTCGGGGCTCTTTTGGGCTATGGCCTTGCCTATGCGCTTGTTTTAGGGTTTGAAACGGAATTGTATAGAATCCCCCTGATCGTCGAGCGTTCCACATACGCCATTTCCATGATTGTGGTTGTGGTTTCCAGCCTTGTTTCGAGCGTTGTTGTCGTGTCCCGGATCAACAAACTTGATTTGATCGCTGTTTTAAAAACGAGAGATTAACATGTCGGAATCCGCGCCACTTAAGCCTGAACGCCGCCGCGCCTTGATTGGCGGCGGGGTTCTTGTCTTGCTGATTATTCTTCTGATCCTGGCGTTCATGCCTCAAGCTATTCCCGTTGATAGCGCTGTTATTGAGCGCGGGGAAATGATGGTCACGGTTAAGGAAGAAGGCAAGACGCGGGTTAAAGACGTTTACATAGTTTCCGCGCCGCTCTCGGGCCGCGTGCTGCGCATCGAGGCGGAGGTCGGCGATGCCGTGTTCGCGTATAAGACCGTTCTTGCAAAAATCGAACCTAGCGCGCCGACTTTTTTAAACATTCGCACCCGCGCGCAGGCCGAGTCGGCCTTGAAGGCGGCTGAAGCGGCAAAATCTCTTGCGGCGGCCGATTTCGCCCGCGTCGAGGCGGAATTGGATTACGCGCGTTCGGAGATGAAACGCGCCGAAGCGCTGGCGAAGAAGGGTAATATTTCTCAAAGCGCTTTGGACCGCGCCTTGCTTGAACTCAAAACCAAAGAAGCCGCCCTTCAGACTGCGCAGGCGGCGCTGCGCGTCAAGGAATATGAATATGAACGCGCCCGCGCCGCTTTGATCGACCCCAGTCAAAATGAAGGCATGAATAATTCCCAGCAGGAAAGTTGCTGCATTCCCATTTATGCGCCGGTGAATGGGCGCGTTTTAAAACTCATTGACGCCAGCGAGCGGGTTGTGGCGGCCGGAACGCCGCTCATTGAACTCGGCAATCCCAGGGAGCTGGAAATCGTTGTCGACCTGCTGTCCACTGACGCGGTCAAAGTCGAGGAAGGGAGCGCGGCGTTTATCCAGAATTGGGGCGGCCCGAAGCGCCTCAATGGCGTGGTGAGGCGGGTGGAGCCGTTCGGCTTTACTAAAGTTTCAGCACTGGGAATTGAAGAGCAGCGGGTCAATGTGGTGATAGATCTGACCGATCCGCCGGAGGACTGGCGGGCCTTGGGGCATGGCTACAGGGTTGAGATCGAAATATTGACTTGGGTTGGGTCTGATGTCCTGAAAGCGCCGCTGGGCGCGCTGTTCCGCAAAGGGGAGAGTTGGGCGACATTTGTTGAAAAGGGCGGGCGCGCCTATGAAGAGATTGTTGAGATAGACCATATAAACCCTTATGAAGCAGAGATAATATCTGGTTTGAAAGAAGGAGATCATGTGATTTTACACCCAAGCGACCGGATAGAAGACGGCATGCGGGTTGAGCTCAGGCCAGAAATATAAGATGGGCGCTGGAAATCGCTTAGAGATAACGTTAACGTTTTGCCCTGAAGATCCGTTGATATTAGTAAAAAATGAGAACCAGAATTGGGGCGCGTAAATGTTGAGGTATCTGGGACAGCTTTTGGGAATGGCGGGTAAAATTATCGTCGGCGGCTTGTTGATCATTTTTATGATCGCTTTTGGAGGCGCCATACTGTCGATGCAAAACGGATCTTCCGTGGTCACGCCGACGAAATACGCGTTTCTTTATGGCGATTCCGACAGCGACAGCCGTCTTTTAAAAATCAATGTGGCCGGGCCCATATTGGGGCTTCCTCCGCAGGGCGTACCGGGACCGCTTAATTTTCTGGCTCAGGGCGCCGGAACATATGGTTATGCCGTTAAGGACGCTTTACGCCGTGCGGCCGACGACGATTCCATAGATGGGATTTTAATCCACATGGCCACGCCGGGGGGCACAATTTACGGCTCCATGGCGATCTATGACGGGATCAAGACCTATCGCGAGGAAACAGGCAACCCCGTACTGGTCTATATCGAGGGGATGGCGGCTTCCGGCGGCGTGATGGCCATGGTGGGGGCCGATTCGATTTACGCGGATGGCGGCTCTCTGATCGGCAGTATTGGCGTCATCGGCGGTGAATTTTATTACTTCGATGGGCCAGTGGCCATCGATGGCGGGATATTCGGGGGCGGAATCACCACGGATAAGGGTATTGAGCAAACGGTTATTTCGGCGGGCCGGGGTAAGGATTTCGGCAATCCTTATCGGCGCCCGAGCGAAGAGGAATTGGCGACATGGCAAGCCAGCGTCGATGCGCTTTACAATCAGTTTGTGACTCATGTCGCCGCGACGCGCGGTATCTCCAAGACGACGATTGTCGATGAAATGGGAGCGCAGGTGTTTGGCAATGGGCAGGCGCTGGCTTATGGGCTGATCGACGGAACGCGCAGTTGGGACGCCGCGATCACTGAATTGGCTAAATTGGCGGGCGTCGAAGAC
>JAJFIM010000302.1 GCA_021774995.1 Alphaproteobacteria bacterium
CCGCGGTTTTTAACTCATCCACCATCCGGCCGCCATGCGTGGCCACCACTGCGTGACCGCCCGTCTCTATTACGGCGCGGGCGATGTCGATGGTGGTGCGCTCCGCGCCCCCTGTTTGCAGAGTTGGGATAATCTGCAATATGTTGAGGTGCGCCGCGGCGCGCGGCGGTTGGCTGGATTGGTCGTTTACCTGCGGCACGCATAGACTTTCGTTAAAAAAGAGAACGCTTCCATGTCCGATACACCTCTCTCTGACCCTGAAAAACTGGTCCGCCCGGACGGGGAGACAATCGCTTATCGCGTGCGCTCTGGCAACGGCCCCGATGGGGGAAGCGCCCAAGAAAATGTCGGCATTGTGTGGCTGGGCGGCTTTAAGTCGGACATGATCGGGTCAAAAGCGGGCGCTCTTGATGCATGGGCGGTTGAGACGCAGAGACATTTCGTGCGGTTTGACTATTTTGGTCATGGAGAATCTTCCGGCGCTTTCATCAAAGGCGCAATAGGCCGCTGGCTGGATGACGCCCTGGCGGTGCTGGACGCGGTTGCGCGAGGTCCGGTGGTTCTTGTGGGCTCCAGCATGGGGGGCTGGATCGCGCTTCTTGCGGCCTTGGCCCGGCCCGAGAGAGTGCGGGGCTTGGCTTTGGTGGCGCCGGCGCCTGATTTCACGGAGGATTTGATGTGGGATCTGGCGTCCGACGAGGTGAAGCAGATCCTCTTGTCCGGCGCGGTTTATGCCGAACCTTCCGACTATGATGACGAGCCGTATGAGATCACCATGGACCTTATTGAAGAGGGCCGCCGACACCTCTTGCTGCGCGGTCCTATCGAGATCCGGCGTCCGGTGCGTATTTTGCACGGCATGGCGGATGTTGACGTGCCGTGGCGCCGCTCCTTGAAGCTGATTGAGCAGTTGGCTACGGATGATGTTGCGGCGCTGTTTATCAAGGGCGCCGATCACCGGATGTCGGACGATAAAAACATCGCGCGTTTAGTCGCGATGGTTGATGACCTCTGCCGTTCAATTGAGGGTTGATGCGTTAAGCGGACGGACCGCCGCGCCATTCGCGGCGCACGCCCACATCCGCCTCATGGGGCTCATGCCGGGCTTTGAGTTCTTGAAACAGTTCTTCGGAACTGAGCTGCGCCAGAGCCCAAATGGCCATGGCGCGCACGACTGGCGCGGGATCGGGCAGTAATTCACGAATGGTGGGCAACAGTCCGGAATCGCCCGAATTGCCGATGGCGATCAACACATTACGGATGAACCGGTCGCGCCCTATGCGCTTAATGGGCGTTTGGGAGAAGAGTTTCCGGAACGCGGGATCATCCAGCCGCGCCAGGTCCGCCAGAAGAGGGGCTTGCAGTTCCGCGCGGGGGTGAAAGGCCGCCTCTTTCGCAACGCGCGCGAATTTGTTCCAAGGGCACACAGCCAGACAATCGTCACAGCCATAAATCCGGTTGCTCATGGCGGCGCGGAAATGTGCGGGAATGTGTCCCTTGTGTTCGATGGTGAGATAAGAAATGCAGCGGCCCGCATCAATTTCATAAGGGCCGGTGATGGCGCGGGTGGGGCAGATGTCGATGCATGCCCGGCAGGCGCCGCAATGGTCCGCGAAGGGAGCGTCAGTCGCCAGGGAAAGGGTCGTGAAAATAGATCCCAAAAAAAGCCACGACCCATATGTTCGGGAAACAAGATTCGTATGTTTGCCTTGCCAGCCGAGCCCGGCCGCCGCCGCCAAGGGTTTTTCCATCACGGGCGCGGTGTCGACGAAGACTTTTACTTCGGCCCCTGTTTCCTGAACAATCCAGCGGGCGGCGCTTTTCAGTCTTTTCTTGAGGACGTCATGGTAATCCTTGCCCTGCGCGTAAACGGAAAGAGCGCCGCGGTCCTTTTCCTCCAAGAGGGCGAGGGGCGAGGCGCTGGGTCCATAATTCATGGCGACGACAATCACGCTGCGCGCGTCCGGCCAGAGGCGGCTGGGATCAGCGCGCCAGTCGGCGCGGTCTTGCATCCATGTCATGCCAGCATGGCGCTCTTGCGCTAAAAAAGAAGCCAAGTCCGCCGCCGCTTGTTTGATCGCTGAGGGTTCAGTGATCCCGGCGGCGTCAAATCCGGCATCCAGTAAGTATTTTTTGATATCTGGCGCGGTGAGAGAGCGGTTCATGGCGTAACGAAAAGTTTCAAAAATCCAGATCCTTATATTGGCGCGGCGGCGGCATGCCGGGGATCTGATCGCGCAGGAGCGCGCGGAAGCTGGGGCGCGATTTTATACGCGCATACCAATCTTTGACGTCAGGAAAATGAATCCAGGCGATATCGCCCAGATAATCGAGAACGGAGAGATGCGCTGCGGCGGTGATGTCGGCGATGCTGAAATGATCGCCAGCCATCCAGCGCCGCGCGGTCACGAGATAACTCAAATAATCCATATGCCCGCCAATGTTATCAAGCGCCCACCGGACGCGATCCATGTCCGGCGCGCCGGCGCCGCTTACTCTCTTTTCGATTTTTTCGTTCAGAAGGTCTTTGGTGACATGCGCATGAAATATCTCGTCAAACCAAGCCGACAGACGCCGCGCCTCGGCGCGGTCCGCCGGGCTGCCTCTTAAGAGGGGATATTCAGGATAAACCTCCTCCAAATATTCAACAATTGCGCCGCTGTGGATGATGATGGACGGATGATCTTTTTGCGTATCCGGGGCGTCGACGAGGACCGGGAGCGTGCCCACGGGATTCATGTCCAGAAGGGCATCGCTTGGCGCGCATGTTTTGTCGGAGACAAGTTCAAAGCTGAGTTTTTTTTCTCCTAATGCAATGCGGACTTTCCGGCAAAAAGGAGAAAGGGAGAAGTGATAAAGGTCAAGCATGTGTTTCGCGGTAATGTCCTGAGGGCAATGACATACGCATAATCTCTAAGTGTGGTGAAATTCAAGAACAAACGCGGCTGTGCGTCAATAAATCCGTGAAAGGAATATTGCCGTTCAGGCGCCAGGGGGGCTTGGGCGCGCCGCCGCTTTCAAAATGGCCATTTAGACCCCGGGAATCTGGATTTTACCGCCATATTGCTTAACGGGGTTAAAATCAGCTAGTATGACCTATACAGGAAGGTGGGGGCCTTTGATGACTTATGAAAAAATCAGGTTTATTTGTTGACTTTCAGGCGTTCAGTCGCCGGATAGTTTCGAATTGTTGCGTTTTTTCATAAGGTTACCTCATTTCGACCATGTTGAAGATTCTTGTCATGGTTGTGATGCGGCGTCTGGGGCCCTTGTTTGGTTATTGGGTGGACTTTAATTAGAAAAGGGCAGGGGCATTATGTTTCGTTTTGGAGATCTCTTTATAAGCCTCATCATCGTTGTGGCGGCGACCATTGGCGGCGTTTATTATTTAACCGACGATGATGGCGCCGTTCCGGAAATGATGGAACAGCAATCGGCGGACGATGCGGCAGCGGATATGTCGGATATGGATATGATGACGGAAGAAGCCGACGATATGATGGACGCTTCGGATGACGCAACTGACGGCGCTGAGGACATGGCTATGGACGCTGCAGACGATGCAACGGACGGCGCCGCCGACATGGCGATGGATGCGGCTGAAGACGCAACGGACGACGCCGCGGATATGGCGGTGGACGCGGCTGAGGACGCTGCTGACGGCGCTGCTGACATGGCGGTGGATGCGGCCGAAGACGCTGTTGAAGACGCCGTGGACGATGCGGTGGATATGGCGGTAGACGCGGCTGAAGACGCTGCGGGCGACGCCGCAAGTGAT
>JAJFIM010000303.1 GCA_021774995.1 Alphaproteobacteria bacterium
GACTTGACAGGCAGGCTAAAAACCTTTTTCTTCTTGATGTCCGACTTTTGGTGCGGAGGGGTGGCCGAGTGGTTAATGGCACCAGACTGTAAATCTGGCCTCTTATGAGTACATAGGTTCAAATCCTATCCCCTCCACCATCTCATACTTGCCCCCCTTCAAATCGCCTAAAAGCGAGAAGGGGAGCGAGATTGAGGCGGTTCGAAAACCCTCATTCCGGTAGTAGGGCAGGCGCTTCGCAAATACCAGCTTTAACACTGATCTTTTGTCTTCCAACCTGTCAGAATCCCATAGTTTATAAGGGTTTGACAGGAATCCAAAAGCGGTTCGAAAAGTCTCGTCGAAGCTTTTAAGCGGACGACCGCAATTTTGGACTTTTTCATTGAGTAATATCCTTTGCTCTTCTAGTTGGCGGACCTCATTCTCATAAGAATTTATTAATACAGAGCTATCAATATTCACAATTCGATCAAGATACTGCCTGACTTTCCGCTCGATCTTCTGAACCTCAGATTTAATGTGCTGTTTTTCCTCTCCTGAGCGCTGTAGACGCTCTTCCCACAAATCCTGGAACATTTCCTTAAACACGTCTTCGGAGCGCTCGATAATATGATGTTTCGAAGACTAAAACGATGGGCAAGGTTCAGGCACTCAAGTAAATCCAACCAATGGTTTTACAGAAAATACTGGCAAACCGTTGGGAAGGATAACTGGGTGTTTGCGACACCGCGATATGCTCGAAAACCGGTCGCGCTCAGAGGGATGCAACGGGAGAGCGCCAGCGTCTCCCTTGCCAAGATCGTGTTGTAGTACAACACACATCTTGCGGTCGTTCTTACGGCAGTATTTTAACGATTTTTTAAGGAGGGCTGGTAATACTCAGGATCAATAAATGCAATATTTCATCGACATAGATAATGCCTTGGCTTTAAATATGATCAGCTAATTCCACATCTCTTGATTTTTTGACCAAATTCAGGATATTTTTGCTTCATTCTATCAATCCTTCTAGGAGAAAAACTGGCCGCAAGCAACTCTTGCTCGTCTTCCGTAATATTGGATTGAAGGATGACATTGAGGGCGCAACTACAGCTATCATCATTGCCAGATGAAGCAGAGCTTCCTGCATAGTTAGAACACCCCTCTGTCAGGTCCTCAGCTAACCTCTTATTTGTGATGGGAGCGAATGATGCAAGGTTGAAAACATAAGGGCGAATATTTTTATAGATCTGTTTTGTAACGTCTCCTTCGCAACCGTACCTGGATGCAAGGATCCGCGCATCCTTGTGGGCTTTATTTTTTACAGTTTTCATATTTAGTCCTCCTCCCATCATATTATCATTCATTAGGGATTGCATACCGCCCGGTTCGTACATTTTTGTTACTTGTCCTAACATTGACCCCATTGCTTTGAAACCCTGTCTCATTGGGTCTTTTTCATTTCCCCACACAGGGTTATTTTGAAACATTGCTTTGTTGATCAAAGCCTGATCCAAACCGGGGTCAAACAGGAGTCCGCAAGCTGCGGGGTCCTGCATTATGTGGTCTTGGAGCATACTATAGTCTTCGTCAAAGAAACCATGGAGATCCTTAAGATAAATATCAATTGTAAATTTGCTGTGATTTGTCGGGAACTTGGAAAAATCGCCTGTGTATAGTCCCTCGATAATTCCTGGCTCTTGAAAGCCGGTTCTACTAAATGTTTGTTTTTCCTCTTCTTCATCCAAGCTACTGACAACCTCCTCTGCGGGATCAAATCCACCTTCTCCGGCGGCCTGATAAAATTCTTTGGCGGATTTTTTATCGACCGATAATCCTCCCAAACCTTCTTGGTACGCATCGCCCAAATATGCATAGGCAGCAAAGTGATCCATTTCAGCGGCTTTCATCAGAGGTCCGATTGCCTCTTCATAGCGTTTGGCTACCCAAAGAGCACGACCCAATTGAAAGTGAAATCGAGGTGTACCTGGAAATTCTTTTATAGCCTGTGAACATATTTGGATCGCAAGGGGAGGAGCGAGTTCTTCATCAGTCACTCCATTAGCCCATTTTTGCTTATCATTAACGTGGGCTGCCAAATTGTCACATTCATGAGGTTTTTGTGAAGCAGAAGAAACCTTCCTGGAAGATTCTTGCTTTTCTGTTACGCCGGGATTTGCTGATGCATGTTGCTCCAAGGCAAATCCACCCTCTGCGGCGGCCTGAAAGTATTGTGTAGCAATTTTTTCGTTAGCAGTAATCCCTTCCAGCCCTTTCCGATATGCTTCACCTAGATAAGCATAGGCGGCAGCGTGACCCATGTCGGCCGCTTTATTCAAATTCCCGAGCGCTTCATTGTGGCGTTGCGCCACCCAAAGAGCACGGCCCAGTTGAAAATAAAATCGTGCTGTATCCGGATGTTCTCTAACGGCTTGGGAACAGTATTTTATTGCTGGAGGAGGAGCAAGGTCCTCGTCCGAAATTCCCTTTGCCCATTTTTGTTTGTCCTTGAGATGAGCCGCAAAATCATCACATTTGTGAATTTCCTCATATTCAGCATTGGCGGAACCTACACTCAATAAAACGAGAAAAACCGCTAAGGAGAAAACTTTTTTGAATTTGTGGATTGTCAACATGATGAATTATTCCCTTCTGCCCATGAGCGCGGATTGCCTATTAAGCCTAATTATCCGTATTCCGTAGTGTTTTCAATAAGACTTCTTATTTTACCAAAAGGTAATTTTCATATCATCTTTAAACTGATAAAATGAATAAAATCTGTACTGGCGACCACCATCATTAAAATTTACGCTTGAGATAACCATGAATGCCGTACGCTTTTTAGCGGTTACAATAATAATTTGCTTTATTGCTGGGCTCCAACCTGTCGTAACGCAAGATGCTGATGCGAAGGGTGCAAAAGGCAAGGGAGCTACATCTGCAAAGGCGAAGGCCAATCGCAAGGCACCCCCAAAAACCTCTGTTTCCAAAAAGGGCAGTGCAAAAAAACAGGGGAAGGTAAAAAAGGGGGCCAAAAGAAAGTCAATATCCAAACGAGGAGGTGCAAAGAAAAATACCGGCAGGAAAAGTATTTCTCGTAAAGGTAATAAAACTGGAAAGAAAAAGGGAAGCATACGGAAAGCTGGGAAATCAGCTCATGGTGGCAAGAAGGCTAAGGAGAAAGCGAAGAAAAGTCTCCAAAAAGCCAAGCAAACTGTAAAAAATGGAATTAAAAAAGCTGGGGGAAAAGCAAAAAAAGGTGTTCAAAAAACAGCTAAATTGGCAAAGGGGGCAAAAGATTCTGCAAAGAAAGCTAGGGACAAACTTCTTAATAAGTTGAATAGGGATAGACAGAAAAACCAAACAGGTACTACAAAAAAAGGAACTGAAACTGTTCAACGCGCTATGTCACATGCTGAGCTTAAGGCCACTCAAAAAACAGGTCTATTAAGAGGCGGACGAGATGGCACCCATTTTGCCAGTGATGCTGTGAACTCAGGTGCGAATAGATCACGTCAAAGACTTGCCTTGCCTAATAAGCCCGATGTAAAAGTGACTATGGAAGTTCAAAAGGGAAAATTCTCCCAGCCTTCTAAGGTCAAATCAGATTTTAATATGCCTGGAGGGGGTAAGGAGCGTACTGCAACGGGAAAAGTACCTGTAAAAATTAAAAAAATCGAGAAGATGAAGTAAACTCTTATGACCGAAAAAAAATTACAGGCCAGTCTTGTTGTAAGTGATCCTTGGGAGTTTGGTGAAGGGCCATTCGAAGGCCATGTCCTTGAAATTGAAAATAATGAAGCTGACAAACTATTACTGCACCTAACCTCCTTAATTCAATTTGAAAGCCAACAATGCGAGTATTTTGTGGTTAGGCCAAGAGAAGACCTCTCGAATTTCATAACTCTTCTTGAACAGGGAAAGAAAATAAACTGTAACCTGACAATGATTCCAAAAAAGAGGGCTTTGGGGCCAAATCCGCTTGATATATCATGGTGGCGTGGTGGCGTGGTGGCATTGCTCTTATCGGTACTTTAGAATTAACTAGAAAATGATAAATCCAGGATTTAGCTCAAAACAGCAATCTACAGTTGCTGTGATTGTTGAACTTTCTCATATTTTTCTGGGATAACTATGAACACCGTACGCTTTTTAGCGATTACGTTAATATTCTCATTTATATTTGGACTCCAACCTTGTATTACTCTGGACGCTGACGCTAAGGGAGCGAAAGGTAAGGGAGCCACTTCTGTAAAGGCGAAGGCCAATAGCAAGGCAAAACCCAAGACCTCAGTTTCCAAGCAAGGGAAAGCAAAAAAGCCGGGCAAGATAAGAAAGGGGGCTAAAAAAGCAGGTCAGAAGGTTAAAAAAGGAGTTAAAAATGCCAAGGCGAAGGCAAAGCAAAGTCTCCAAAAGGTCAAGCAAGCGGGAAAGAAGGGTCTTCAAAAAGCTGGGAAACTAGGAAAAAGAGGTCTCAAGAAGACAGCCAAAATAGCTAAAGGTGCCAAGGATTCTGCAAAGAAAGCTCGGGACAAGCTCCTCAGTAAGTTGAAAAGAGACAGAAAACCTGCTAATGAAGGTGCAGGACGCCAAGGAAAACAACAACGACTTAGGGACTTAGCAAAAGACCATAAAGCTTCATCAGCCGATCGCGGATGGGTGAAACAAGAAATTAACTCAATTGATCGTGGGAACCGTAAAACTATCCGCAACCCTCCGGGTAAGGATTTAGCACATGAGCGAGGTCGTGAAGCTGCGAAAGGCTATAGTTATAAACATTCTAACATTCAGGATAGAAAATTACATCGGTTGCAACATAAATACGATAATTTCGGACAGAAAAATAAAGAGAGACCACCGGAATAATTGCAATGGCTTCTCGCAAGGTTGAAAAATGAAAATTAATCCAAAGCAAATCGAAAGTATAATAGCACTTCCTGGTCCAAAACGTTATGAACATTTTGTAAAAGTGGTTGCGGATAGGGAGGAGGTTTGGGGGCTTTATCAGGATGGCTGGGCTTTAGCAGCTACCGATGACGGGCAAGAAGTTTTTCCTTTATGGCCTGCAAAAGAGTATGCACAATTATGTACAGCAAAAGAGTGGAAAGGTTATGAACCAAAATCATTTTCGCTAGAGGATTTTATGAATGAATTGTTGCCAAATCTGAAAAATGATGGCGTATTGCCGGGTATCTTTTACACCCATTCTGATAAGGGGGTGACGTTAAAAGTAGACCAACTGCTAGCTGACCTTAATGAAGAGTTAGAGAATTATTAATTTAAAGGGGCTGTCCTAGATAATTAGCCTATCCTACCCCGCAACTCTTTAATTTGTGAGAGCACGATTTGCTGGTATTCCCGGTATATTGGCAGGCTCTCATCCTCCAGCGTTGGGAAAATTTCATCCAGCAATTCCACTGATTGACTGAGGCCTTTTTTGTCAGCGGGAAGGGATTCCTGGGTCTCAATAAATTCGGTTTTAGCTTGCTGAAGAACTTTAGCTCTCTTCATTACCCATTCTTTGATTCCTGTATTTACCGGCCTATAGCTTACATAGGTGGAGAAATCCTTGTCGAACGTGTTTTTCCATTGGAGAACATCAAAAGCACCTGCAAGCGTTAGAGGGATTTTGCTCAAAGTTTTTAATCGTCCGGCGACCAATCGGTCTAGAACACCTTCCTTATGCGTCTCCAGCACTTTGGTATATTTCGGGTAACTTGGTAAAGATTCATCCGTGGAAAGTGAGAAAAGCGATTTTAGAAGTTCATCAGCTTTGGGCATGTTATTGAGGTCAATACTCAAAGCTTTCAAGTTAGCCGTAAACTCGGGCTTAATGGTTTGAAAGATTGTTTCCCGCTTTTTGGCGAATGTAGAATCAACTGCCTTGACCTGCTGGAATTCGTTAAACTGGGAGAAATCTTGTCGAAATTTTGTTTGCCAATTAATACTTTTCTGCAGGCCATTCGTTGAGTTCGGCATGGCCTGCAATACTTTGGTTCTCCCCGCAACCAGGGACCCGATCATGGTGTCCAGTTTTTTATTAAATGTTGCTTGCCATGATTTTGTAATGGCTGGGTCCTTCAAGGCATCACGGAACTCGCCGTTTTGAGGAATAATATCATTCTTGAGTTTATGAGCATTGGATAATGAAGCTTCCATTTTGCCCACATCCGCCAAAGTTTTACTCCCCAGCCCTTGAACGATCTGATGCTTCTGATTCTCCAGATTTGTCCGAATTAAGTTAAAATTTTCCTGCTCGCTTGGCCAGAGGGAAAATACATGCTTTTCACCTTCGTCGGAATAACTGCGTAGCGTTTCAAAATTTTTCAAGGTGGGCTGAGCCGTTTGGATGGTTGCCAGGGAATCCTTGATCCATCTTTCCTGAGTTTTGTGAACCGATATGGCATCCTTAATCTGCTTACTCCACATGTACCGGTTATATCCTTTGCCAAAGGCTCCTTGAAGAACTTTGATATATTTTTTAATCCCGGAACACTGCTTCATCACATTCTTTAGAAGATTGTCCTTGGAATCGTTAGGCGCCGGGTTGTATGCGCTTCCAAAAACCGGGATAAAATATTTATCTCGAAACAGATTGGCAAATTTACGCATGAAACCTGGTTTGCTATTCAAGTGTTTAAGACCAGTGCCAGGAAACTCTTTTTCAAATTGTCCCAACCATTGATCTAAAACCTCGCACTTTCCACTTAAAGAGGAGGAGCTTCCTATTTTCCCACTGGAGTTTCCACCATACGCTGAAGAACAAACAACGATGGAAACTATTAGGGAAAG
>JAJFIM010000304.1 GCA_021774995.1 Alphaproteobacteria bacterium
TCAGGGTAAATATCATTGCGGAATGATTTTCCCGAATGGTCAAGAATGACGGCCAAATGCGTGATTGTATCTTCCCGCTTCGTATCATTGAGCAGCTTGTAAAGCATATTGCAAAAACCGCTCACTGCGCCCACGGGCAGACCGTCGCTTTTTCGGGTTAACGGGGGCAGGGCGTGGTAAGCGCGAAAAATAAAGGTCGATCCGTCCACAAGATAGAGATGATCGCCTTTTTTTGGCGGGTGGGGCGTCGCGATATCAGGCATTTACCGATCAAACGTCAGATGAAATTGCGGAAGAGGCGTTTTTATGAGAGTCGCCCGGCGCGCTTTGCGCATTGTCATTTTTCAGAATATAGCGCCGGCTGCAATATGGGCATTCCACCTGCAGGTTGTCGCCCAATTCCAGCCATACGCGGGGGTGGCCCAATGCCCCTTCGCCGCCATCGCAGGCCACGCGCCTTGATGTGGTGTAGAGCGTCTCAAAGGTGTTTTCAGTCATGGAATATCCCTCTCATCACGTGATCCGGTGAAGGTGGCGCGGCCTCTCTGAAAGCCTGCGTTTAGTGCCTACAGGCATAAAAATAGGGCTGGAAAGCAATAGCCAATGCCCTTACATGGGTTGTACACTTCTCACCCCCAAGCGGGATTCTCAAAAGAGCACGTGTTTGTGGCATAGAATGTCCGGCAATGCCATAAGAACGATTAGCCGCCCTTTTTGAAGGGCTCCCAAGCGGAATGAATAACACATGTTGAAAAAAGCTTCTGATCAACCTTCATCCTCTCCAGGCGGGTCGGACTTTGCTATTGAGGCGCGGGCGGTTCAAAAAGTCTATAAAGGGGAGAATGGCGAGCCGGATAAGGAAGCCCTCAAATTTATCGATATCATGATCCCCAGAGGCTCCATTTTTGGACTGCTCGGGCCTAATGGCGCCGGCAAATCGACATTTATAAATATCCTTGCGGGGCTGACCGTTAAATCTTCCGGGACAGTGCGCACATGGGGATTTGACATTGACGAAAACCCGCGCCAGGCGCGGGTATCCATTGGCGTTGTGCCGCAAGAGCTGGTGATGGATGTTTTCTTCACGCCGATAGAAGCGCTTGAGATTCAGGCCGGGCTATTTGGCGTGCCTAAAGCGAACCGGCAGACCATGGAAATCTTAAAAGCGGTGGGATTGGAAGACAAAGCCCACGCTTACGGCCGCACACTGTCAGGCGGCATGAAGCGGCGGTTGCTGATTGCCAAAGCATTGGTGCACAATCCGCCTGTGCTTGTGCTTGACGAACCCACTGCGGGCGTCGATATCGAACTAAGGCGGCAATTGTGGAATTACATCAGAGAACTGCATGCGCGGGGCGTGACCATCGTTCTCACCACGCATTATCTGGAAGAGGCGCAAGAGCTGTGCGACACCATAGCCATCATCAACAACGGTGAAGTTGCGGCCTGCGAACCGACGGAACGCCTTCTTGCCCGCATTGATGAGAAAACACTGATTATCCGCCCCGAATCCCCTCTTGGAAAAGTCCCGGATAGTCTGAGCGCGTTTGATGCGCAAATTGGCGCCGATGGCTGTTTGTCTGTGACTTACGCCCCGCGGACCATTCATGCCGAAGAGCTCTTTAGCCTCATTCGGGATGCAGGCATTGGCATACAGGATCTCACCACCAGAGAATCGGATCTGGAGGATATTTTTCTAAAATTGACCTATGGCGTTGACGCTCATTAAAACCAAGCGGCGCTTGGCCGTTCTTGCCACATTCTATCGCTTTGGTTAGCATGGGTGCGGGGTCGTGCGCGGTCCATTATGTTCGTCACTTTTATGCTCTGGGGGGATTGTTTCATGAGGCGATTATTTTTGTGGGCTTGCGCACCTCTTTTTGTCTTGCTCTTGGCCTGCGATGATCAAGGCGACATTCAAGATAACGGCGCCGCGCAAATCTCCAAGGAAGATGTGCGTCTTGCCGCCTTTTTCGAGAGCAGTTTTTCAGATGAGCTTGACTTGAGCCCCGAATGGCAAACTGAACTTGGGATTTATGAAAACAACGACAAGTGGGACGAGGTGACGCCCGAAGCGGAACGCGCCGCGTATGAACTGGCGGTTCGCGATCTCGGCGCGCTTGGCGATTTTGACATTGGCGCGCTAAGCCCCACGTCTCAAGTCAGTTACAAGGTTTTTGAATATCGCGCCAGGCAGCGGATCGAGAAATATAAATGGCGAAATTATCAATACGCCTCTACGCAATTTGGCGGCGTTCACACCGGCATTCCCTCCTTTCTCATCAATAACCACACGATCAGTAATTTGAAGAACGCTCAAGACTATGTGACCCGCCTGGAAGGCGCGGGGGTGCGTATGGACCAATCCATTGAGAAAATCAGGTCGCGGGCGGAAAAAGGTTTTGTCCCGCCCGCCTTTGCTTTTCCTCAGATGATTGAAGCGGCGGGCAATGTTGTTGCCGGCTATCCCTTTGACGCCGAAGCGCCGGACGCGCCGATTTATGCGGATCTCAAAACCAAATTGGAACAGGCTGAAATTGGCGCGCCGGACCGCGAAGAGCTTCTCGCCGCGGCGCGCGCGGCGCTGACGGATATCGTAAAACCGGCCTATCAACGTTTTATTGATTTAATGACGGATTTGGGCGCTGCGACGCGTGATAATAATGGCGTTTGGAGTCTCGACGAAACCGGCGCGTATTACCAATATCTTTTGAATTATTACACCAATACTGATATGAGCGCCGATCAAATTCATGATTTGGGGCTGAAAGAAGTCGCGCGCATTCACGGTGAAATGGAAACCATAAAATCCCGCGTGGGGTTTGAGGGAACACTTCAACAGTTCTTTGAATTTATGCGATCAGATGATCAGTTTTATTATCCGAACACGGATGACGGCCGCGCGGCGTATCTGGAAGAGGCCAGAGCCATTATTGAGCGCATGGACGCGCGGCTTGATGATATTTTTGCCGTGAAACCCAAGGCGGAACTGGTGGTGCGCCGGGTCGAGCCTTTTCGCGAACGTGCGGGCGGCAAGGCTTTTTATATGAGCGCCGCGCCCGACGGCAGTCGTCCTGGCGTTTATTACGCTAATTTAATGGACATGACTCAGATGCCAAAATATCAAATGGAAGCGCTCGCCTTTCACGAAGGCATACCGGGCCATCATATGCAGATCGCCATCGCAAATGAATTGGAAGAAATGCCGCGCTTCAGGCGCTATACCGGCTACACGGCCTATATCGAAGGGTGGGGGCTTTACTCCGAATACCTGCCGAAGGAAATGGGCTTTTATGAAGATCCCTATTCGGATTTTGGGCGCTTGGCGATGGAGCTCTGGCGCGCCTGCAGGCTGGTGGTTGACACCGGTCTGCATCACAAGCGCTGGTCTAAGGAACAAGCAATTGCGTATCTGTTTGACAACACCCCCAATCCGGAAGACGATGTGGTCAAAGCGATTGAGCGCTATCTGGTTTTTCCGGGTCAGGCGACGGCTTATAAAATCGGTATGCTGAAGATACTTGAATTGCGCGAACAAGCTAGGCAGAGCTTAGGCGAGGATTTTGATATTCGCGAATTTCATGACGTTATATTACGTAGCGGATCGGTGCCCCTGCCTCTGCTTGAGGAATTGGTGGGCGCCTATATCGCCAAGCGCCAAAGTTCCTGATATGCATCAAGTACAAGGATTGCCACTCAATGGGGGATGGGATACAAGATCCGCCTGACTTGAAATGATAACAAAGCACCCGTAGCTCAGCTGGATAGAGCGCTGCCCTCCGAAGGCAGAGGTCACAGGTTCGACTCCTGTCGGGTGCGCCATTATTTTCATAATGAAATTAGCACCTTATTCCTCGGCAAGGTTTGCACGAGGAATGTATTCTCTGCCCCGTGGCACACTTTTGGCACAGTTGAGAAATCCAAAGGTGCTAACCCGTGGCAACCATTCGTGAAAAATCTTCAGGCCAGTGGCACGTCCAAATCAGACGCAAAGGATGGCCATTCCAAAACTCGACCTTCAGAACAAAGAAGGAGGCGCAGGCCTGGGTCCGCAAAACCGAATCTGAGATGGATCGCGGGCTCTTTGTCGATCAGACTGCCGCGCGCGAGACCACTCTTGCTGATTTGATCCATGCCTATATCGAAGGGGTGACGAACAACCGCCATAGCGAAAATGCCCGTGTCTCAGAACGACTGCGGCTGGAACGGTTCATGAGAACGGAAGCCAAGCTTTGTTCCTATTACATTATCAATCTCAGACCTGAACACTTCGAGGCCTACCGAGACAAACGCCTGAAACAGACCGTCAATCGAGGCAAGAATTCCTCGGTCACAAGCAAAACCATTGCCCCTTCGACAGTGAAGCGAGAACTCAATCTCCTGAAACGGGTGATTGACTATCGGCGAAGATGGCTCGGCATTCAGCTCAATCCCGTCAATGCTCAGGACGTCAAACGTCCTACGGTTCAGGATGAACGTGATATTAGACTTTCGACACAGCAGCGCGAGGCATTGATACAGGCTTGTCTTGAGGCTCGTAACCCATTGCTTGCTCCGTTCGTGGAGCTGGGCTTTGAAACCGGAGCGCGGCGCGGGAACTTGCTGCGTCTTGAATGGACGGATGTGAAATTGGTTCAGCATACTGCTTTGCTACGCGGTATGAAAAATAGCCGGAACCCCGATAAGATCATCAATCACACAATTGGGCTTACGCCGCGTTCCGTGGAAATACTGGAGGCCTTACCCCGAACAGATCAGCGCGTTTTTCCCATGACCGGCAATGCGCTAAGAAAGGCCTTCAATCGCGCTCGCGAGAAAGCAGGGCTTATGCATTTTCGTTTTCACGACACACGGCACGAGCGGATTTCGAGCCTGTTCGAGGCGGGCTGGGCCATGCCCCAGGTGATGGCGCAGTCAGGCCACCGCGACCCGAAGTCCGTCATGCGTTATACGAACCTGTCAGGAGACTATCTGGCGCAGGAACTTGCGAAATTGAAAGGTTAATGACAAATATTGCTATGTGCCAATTTTCTGTTGAATTCTTGCTTTAATGTAAATTATCGTTTACACTATATGAGTTAGTGTAAAATATAATATGCATTATGAGGAATCATGAGAACGACACCAACATTACCAATTCCTGTGAAAAGAGCTCTGAAAAAGCTCGGGAATGACCTGTATGACGCCAGACGGAGACGTCGCATATCAACAACGTTGATGGCCGAACGCGTTGGCATTACCAGGCCCACTTTGTCAAAAATCGAGAAGGGGGACCCTTCCGTTTCACTCGGATACTACGCGTCGGTCTTATTTGTCCTCGGAATGACAGAGCGCCTTTCTGATCTTGCCGTCATCAGATTTGATGAAACAGGACTGATGCTCGACGAAGAAAATCTGCCTGAGCGCATTCACGTAC
>JAJFIM010000305.1 GCA_021774995.1 Alphaproteobacteria bacterium
ACCGGCCGCTCCGCGCGTTTGGGAACAAAATAATACATGATGCCAAGAAACCCGGCGGTCAGGAAAAAGCCCACTGCGTTGTGGCCATACCACCACTGCGTGAGGGCGTCTTGAACGCCGGAAAACAGCGAATAGCTTTTCGATCCGGCGAACGACACAGGCACCGCCATGTTGTTGATCAGATGCAACATGGCGATGGTGACAATAAAGGCCAGGTAAAACCAGTTCGCCACATAGATATGCGGCTCGCGCCGCCGCATGAGGGTGCCAAGGAAAACGATTAAATACGTCACCCAGACTGCGGTCAGCCACAGATCAACATACCATTCCGGTTCGGCGTATTCTTTGGATTGCGTGACGCCCATGAGATAGCCGGTGGCCGCCAGCACGATAAAAAGCTGATAGCCCCAAAAGACAAACCACGGCGCCAGCGCACCCGCCAACCGCGCTTTACATGTGCGTTGAACGACATAAAAGCTTGTTGCGATCAACACATTTCCGCCAAAGGCGAAAATCACGGCGGAAGTATGAACGGGCCGCATGCGGCCGAAATTAAGCCAGGCCGTGTCGAAATTCAGTACCGGGAATGTGAGCTGAAGCGCGATGATCAAGCCCACCAGAAAACCGGCAATCCCCCAGAAGGTAGAAGCAATAACGCCCGCTTTGATGACGCCGTCATTGTACTGAATGGCGCCCTTTTCCCCGTTCTGCGCCGGGGCGATTGTGCGTTTGATGGACGCGTTGATGAGGATGAAAACGCCCAGCAGGAAGGCGGCCGCAAACATAAAGGCGTGGGTTTCGAGCAGAGGGTCGATGGCTTGCGAGGCCCAGAAGATCGCCCCGATGGCGCCGATAAAAAGCGCGGCGCCCATGGCAAGTTCCGTGGAGTGTATGTCTGTATTTGGCTCGTTGACTTGAAGCATGGCGCTTCGGCTCCTGTCCTGTGGCGAATCAACTGGAAGAGTAGCAATAATCGCAGCCTATTACCCTAAGGCGATTGACATAGGCGCTGCACGCGCCTGTGCGCGGCCTGATATGAGTGAGGTTGGATGATTTCTCAAGAGAACATAGTGCCGCACCCCTGAAGTCTTGACTATTTCCATATTTCAATGAATATTGAATAGATGGAATCAACACACGCAATAAAAGCTCTGGCCGCCTTGGCGCAGGAGCACCGCCTCGCCGTTTTCCGGCTGCTGGTTGCACAAGGGCCAACCGGTCTGCCTGCGGGCGAAATCGCGAAAACCATAGGGATTTCCGCCTCCGGCATGTCGTTCCATTTGGCGCAGTTGGAGCATGCCGGGCTGGTGCGTTCATGGCGCCGCCAACGACGTATCTATTACGCGGTTGAAATTGAGAACGTGCGCCGCCTCTTGGCTTTTCTGACCCAGGATTGCTGTCAGGGCCGCCCGGACATATGCGGCGATATTGGCGCATTGGCGCAGGTCTGCGGACCTGAAGAGGCCTAAAATCATGACCGCGGCGCCTCTCAATATACTTTTTTTGTGTACGGGAAATTCTGCGCGCAGCATCATGGCTGAAGCGATCCTGGCGCGAGAAGGGCGCGGAAAAATGCGCGCCTACAGTGCAGGCAGCCGTCCTGCGGGCCAGGTTCACCCTTTGGCGCGCGCGCTCTTGGCTGAAACCGGCCATGACATTTCGCATCTGCGTTCAAAAAGCTGGGATGAGTTTGCGGCTCCGGGCGCGCCGGTCTTTGATTTTATATTTACCGTTTGCGACAACGCCGCCAACGAGACGTGCCCCGTGATGCCGGGGCGCGCGCCAATAATCCATTGGGGCGCGCCTGACCCTGCGGCTGTGCAGGGGAGCGCCGCACGGCGGCGCGCAGCTTTTCGCAGTGTTTATGACCTATTCGTCCGGCGCATCGCGGCGCTTGTTGCGCTTCCCATTGAGAATTTGGAGGGCGGAGAATTGCTGAAACGCTTGCGGGAAATTGGCCATATCACATGAGAAAACAGGCGGAAAAAGAATGACAGTGAGCGAACAAAAAACACAAGAAGAAGACGCGGGCCAGGCCATGGATCTTTTTTCGCGTTACTTATCTGTATGGGTGGCGTTGTGCATTCTCATGGGAATCGTCCTTGGCCATTTTTTTCCAAGTTTTTTCCATCTCCTGGGGTCGATGGAAATTGCGCGGGTCAACATGCCTGTCGCCGCGCTCATCTGGCTGATGATCGTGCCGATGCTGCTGAAAGTTGATTTTGGCGCCCTGCATCACGTGCGCGAACATTGGCGGGGCATCGGCGTGACGCTGTTTATTAATTGGGCGATCAAGCCTTTTTCCATGGCGCTGCTTGCCTGGGTTTTTATCGGCGGTCTGTTTGCGCCTTATCTGCCCGCAGAACAGATTTCATCTTATGTTGCGGGCCTGATCATTCTGGCCGCCGCGCCGTGTACGGCGATGGTTTTTGTGTGGAGCCGTCTCACTAAGGGCGAACCCAATTTTACGCTCACCCAGGTGGCGCTCAATGATGCGATCATGGTCATTGCTTTCGCGCCCGTGGTCGGGCTGTTGCTGGGGCTTTCCGCCATTGTCGTGCCTTGGGATACGCTGCTTCTCTCGGTTGGGCTCTATATCGTCATTCCCGTGATCGCGGCGCAAGCATGGCGCCGCTGCGTGTTGAGATCTGGCGGTCCGGCGGCGCTCGAGCGCACATTGAAAAGATTGACTCAGCCCTCACTGATGGCTTTGCTGGCGACCCTGGTTCTGCTGTTCGGGTTTCAGGGTGAACAGATTATCGCGCATCCCCTCATCATCGCGTTGCTGAGTGTTCCTATTCTGATTCAAGTCTATTTCAATGCCGGGCTGGCTTACCTTCTCAACCGACATTTTGGCGTTGCCCATTGCATTGCCGGTCCTTCGGCATTAATCGGCGCCAGCAATTTTTTTGAACTCGCTGTGGCGGCCGCCATCAGCCTGTTCGGGTTCACGTCGGGCGCGGCGCTGGCCACGGTTGTGGGCGTACTGGTTGAGGTGCCTGTGATGCTTTCAGTTGTGCGCATCGTGAACGCCAGCAAGGATTGGTATGAACGCGGCCAACCAGGCGCCAGTGGTAAAACCTCACGCGTAATATGACCCAAGGGCGGCAGGGCCGCAGGTAAAAACCTTGTAGATGGCGCAATATATTTTCAAAATTATATTCTTTATCCTGATTATCCTGAGCGGGATCATTGGCGTTTTGTTCGAGACTGCGCCCTTCGCGGAAAGTGAGTGGACCCTTTTTATGATTTTCGGTCTCGCCGCGCTCCTCATGGGCGCGGCGCTGGCGGCGGTCATCGCTTTTGTCGCGGGCCGGAAGGCGCCTCCCGAGGAATAAATTTAGCCCATTGATGCATGAAATATTCCTCTCAATGGCGCCGGGCATTCCCCAAAAAACTTGATGTTTTGCGCCAAATGCCCTGTATTATTTCTGGAATTTAGGATATTATTTGCAAAAGTCGATAATAGCGGAAAGGAAATACTCATGGATGAAATCGATCGGAAATTACTGACGCTTATTCAGGAAGATTCCACGCGCTCAATCTCAGACATCGCCGAGCGGGTCGGGCTGACCAACACGCCCTGCTGGCGGCGCCTGCAAAATCTTGAAGACCAGGGCGTGATTCGCAAGCGGGTTGCTCTGCTGAATCCCGATAAAATGAATCTCAGCACGACGGCGTTTGTCGCCGTAAAAACCAATCAACACAGCCAAGCTTGGCTTGATGGATTCGCCAGGGCCGTCAAAGATATTCCCGAGGTTATGGAGTTCTACCGTATGAGCGGCGAGACCGATTATCTGATGCGGATCGTTGTGCCTGATATTGCGGGATATGATATTGTTTATAAGAGGCTTATTGAAAAGGTTGATCTTGCGGACGTTACATCCAGCTTCGCCATGGAGCAAATTAAGTATACCACCGCCCTGCCGGTGAGCTATGTAAAATAAGCGTTTTGCGCCAGGCGGGGCGGTTTATTTAGTGTGACTTGGCGGTCACAAAGCTGGAAATCCGTAGGAAAATCATTTCCGCGCATTATAGTTATTTTATTATCACAACGTCATTGATAAAAAAAAGACAAAACCCTAAACTTCACTGGTCTTGAGGGTGGGCAGGCGGGGAGCATCTACTTTAATCTCGTCAATTATAGCTTGCCTTTTGCGGTGCGCAAAGGTGATACGCTTTATGTTGTCGGCGTCTAACAGATTTTTGAAACGCTTTGTCACGATATGGTATCTCGTGATCGCAACCAATGTGGTGGGCGTGGCGCAAGGGTGCGCGTGTCAAGACCAGGCTCATGAACATGACGCCGCGTCGATGGCCGTCATGATGGAGCAGGCGGCTGTTGATTGCACCGGCGATGGCCCAGAAGGCAATCACATAGGGATTCAGAATTGGGAATCTTATTTGCCTGCGCCTGAATTTCTGCTCACGCATTCTAAAAGCGGCCAGATTTACACCGCCTCCATTATAGAACTTAGATCCTTATCCGGACAGTTCACCGATAAAATACCCATATAAATTCTCCAAACAATCACTCTTTTGAACATCCGAGCCGGCAGAGCGCACGATCTTTAGGCAGCTGTATTTGTCTTTCGCATCGCGGGCGCGCGTATTCAGCGTCGGCGCTGATCTATTGATTTTGGAGAAGACCATGACTATTTTTTGTATGAGAGCTTGCTTATCGGGAGCCGCTTTTTTAGCGGGGCTAGGTTTGAACGTTGCGGCGCAGGCTCATGACGAGCTGCACTTTTCACACCCACTCATCGCCGAATCGCCTTCGCCGGATACGAAAGTCCGGCTTAACTATCTCTTTCTTGATGTCGACGAAGGTGGGGAGAAATCAAACGAGCATGAAATCAGTTTCGAAGGCGAATATGCTTTCAGTCCATCTTTCAGTATTGAAGTGGGTGTGCCTTATGCGATCGTCGATCCAAATGATGCGGCGAGCATGGACCATTTGGGCAATATTGATGTGGGATTTAAATTTGCAAACTTTGCGTTTTCAGATCATGGCGTGCTTTTGGGCTATGGTATTGAGTTCATACTGCCCACCGGCAATGAAGAAAGCGGCATAGGTAATGACCATCTGGTCGAGATCGAGCCTTTTTTCAATATCGGGTATAAACGAGACGCGCTCGAAGTGGTGGCGTTCACGTCCTTTGGCGTGCCCATCAATCAAGATCAGGGCGAAGAGGTTGAAACGGAAATGGGGTATAATTTGTCCTTTCTTTACCATGTGAGCGCGCGCGTCTCCGGATTACTGGAATTTGACGGCGGAACGGTGCTGAGCGGTGAAGAGGATGGTCATACGGTGATCAACATCACGCCGGGCGTCAAAGTGAAGCCGACGGACAATGATAATTTTGAGCTTGGCGCGGGGGTCAGCTTTCCTTTGACGGCTAACCGAGAATTTGATGTTCGAGCGATCTTTTCGGCGTTCTATCACTTCTGAAACCAGGGAGGTTCGGGCTGGCGCCATTAAGACCATCTGACGGCGCCAGCCGATCTTTCCTCTTTGCAAGGCATGAGGTATCCTTTTTAAGAGAATGCATTGGTTTGCGCTGAGAGGAATGTTCCCATGAGTAAAGTCCATGACCAAGCCCCTGCAAGGGACCCGCTAACGCAGGAATGGATTGATGCGCATCTGTCGGAGCAGGAGAGACGGCAGATTCAAATCATCAAAGACATGGATGCGCTTGGGGCCGAGCGCGATCAATGGATCGACGCCTTTTTAGAGCGCATTCAAACGCGTGGATTTAATGTGGATGGCGACGTGAAGCGCCGGGTCAGCCCCGATGAAATTCCCGAAAAGCCGGATCGCCCCTTCAAAGTGATTTTTTGAAATTATTTTCATGACTTAAAGGAATGCCTCATGGCGCGCCCTCATATTGAGCCTTTTTGCGAACGCGTTGAAGAATACCGCGCCTTCACCCTGCCGGGTTTTCCCAAAGGCAGTCATTACAAGATCCTCTCCCTTGACCGCGACACCGGCGCGTGTTCCCTGAAAATGCGTTTTGATGCGGGCTATGCGCGCCCGCCGGGCATGTCGTATTCCGATATGGAATTCTTCATCCTGCAGGGGCAATTGAAAGTTGGCGATAAGGTCTATGTGCCCGGCCACTATGTGTTTCTGCCCGCGGGCGTGGCCTTGGGCGCGCTCAGCAGCGAACAGGGCTGCGAAGCCCTGATGTTTTACAATGAAGGAGAGCCCACTTTCGTCGAATCCGACATCAACCACCGGCTGGCCATTCAGCAGGCCACTGTCGATTTAAACGCTTATGACGATATGCCGTGGATCGGAACGGCCCGCAAATCGCCCGGCGTTGCAACGGGGTGCCTGGTGAAACTCTTGCGTTTTGACCCCTTCACCAAAGCAACGACCTTTCTTTATTCCATGACC
>JAJFIM010000306.1 GCA_021774995.1 Alphaproteobacteria bacterium
ATTCATCCGCAATCGCCGGATCAATAAAATAAGTTACCGGCATCTCCACCACCTGTCCGGGGGCGAGAACTTGTTCAGTAAAACAAAAACACTGCAGTTTAGCAAAATAGGCGCCCGATTTTTGCGGCGTCACATTATAGGTGGCGCTGCCGACGATGGGGTGATCGGAAAGGTTCTCGGCGCGGAAAAGAGCCTGTGCCGTTTCCCCTACTTTAAGTTCCTGCGAACCCTGCACAGGCGTGAATTTCCAAGGCAGTCCGCGGGCGACATTAGCGTCAAAGCGCACCGTCATCTTCCGGGCCAGCACAGTGCCGGTCGTTGATTCCGCAACCGCCGTCGTGCCGCCAAATCCGGTTACCCGGCAAAAAAGATTATAAAGCGGCACCGAGGCGTAAGCCGCCCCTATCATTCCCGCAACCACGAGCAGGCATAATATAGCTAGGCGCCGATTATCCGTGCGCGGGACGGGAGATATATGTGAAGAGGAAGCGCTCAATTTGCCAGACTTTCCTTAACAACGTCAGGCGGCGCGGTCCCGTCTTGAATACGGGTTTCTATATTGCCTGTGAGGCGAATATATGTGGCGAAAAAAACCAGAACAACAAAAGCCAGCAGGCTGAACGCGATGGCGATATTGCGCTTTCCGCGGGCTGCAATTTGCGCCGGGGTCAGCACAACGCCTCGGACGGGTTCGCTCTGTTCTGGCGAAGCGCTCTGTTTGTCGTCTTCGCTCATCGTCATGCCTGCCCCCAACCCGTCATCCAGTCGCGAAAATCCAGCCCCACTCCCTGCTCAACCAGCAAAACGGCAAAGATGATAAACAAATAGAGCATCGAAAACCGGAACAATTTGCGCGCCGCATGATCCGCTTGCACTTGAGTCGATTTTACCGTTGCGCTTTGTTCCGCCGCAGCCCTGTCGGCCTCGCGGCCGGTCGCCCATACGCGCACCGCATAAAACACCAGCGCCAAACTGGCGACGGCCGCGATGGCAAAATAAATTTCATCCGCAAAGCCCAAAAAATACGGCAAGAGCGCGGCCGGAAACGTCGCCAATGCATAAATCAAAATCTGGCGCCGCGTTGCGGCTTTTCCCGCGACCACGGGCAACATGGGGATGCCAACTTTCTCGTAATCCAGCGAACGATATAAAGACAAGGCCCAGAAATGGGGCGGCTGCCATAAAAACACCAGAAGCGAGAGCACCAAAGGCTCCACCGAAATCGATCCGGTCGCTGCGGCCCAACCAATCAAGGGCGGAAAGGCGCCGCAGAACCCGCCCAAAACCGTATTGTGCACGGTGCGCCGTTTGAGCCACATCGTATAGACAAAAAGATAAAACGCGATGGTCAGAGCAAGGAGGAAAGCGGCGACGTAATTAACCAGCAGCGCCATGGTCGCCACGGCGCCGACGCTCAGCACTGCGCCAAAACCGAGCGCCTCTCCCGGCGCCACACGCCCCGAAGGAATAGGCCGATTGCGCGTGCGCTTCATGCCGCCGTCGATATCAGCGTCATACCACATATTAAGCGCGCCCGCCGCGCCCGCGCCCACAGACAGACACACCAAAGCCACCAACCCGATAACGGGGTGAATCGATTGCGGCGCGACCACCATGCCCACCAGCCCCGTAAACACGGCCAGAGACATCAAGGTCGGCTTCAGCAGAGCCAGATAATCGCCTACCGTGGCTTCACTTACCGTAGGCAGGGAAACGGGATGGCCAGTCTTTAGTTGTGCTGCGGTCACTGAATATCTCGCCTAACGCCCCTGTTTATTTAATTTGGGGCAATTCATTGAATTGATGGAACGGCGGGGGAGAGGACAACGTCCACTCCAAAGTCGTCGCGCCCTCGCCCCAGGGATTGTCGCCGGCCGGAATTTTTTTCTTGAAGGCGTGCGCAACGGTGAACAAAAAGAAAAACACCCCGGCAAAGGAGATATACGCGCCTATGGAGGACACATAGTTCCACCCGGCAAAAGCATCCGGGTAATCAATATAACGCCGCGGCATGCCCGCCAGCCCTAAGAAATGCTGCGGGAAGAACAGCGTATTAACGCCGATAAACGTCACCCAGAAGTGCAAATTAGCGAGCTTCTCGGAATACATATAACCGCTCATTTTTGGGAACCAGTAATAGAATGCGGCAAAGATGGTGAACACCGCGCCCAAAGACATGGTGTAATGGAAATGCGCCACAACGTAATATGTGTCGTGCATCGCGGTATCTATACCAGCATTGGCCAGCACCACGCCCGTGACCCCGCCCAGGGTGAACAGGAAGATGAAGCCTATAGCCCAGATCAGCGGCGTACGAAATTCAACCGAACCGCCCCACATGGTGGCGATCCAGGAAAAGATTTTAATGCCGGTGGGCACCGCAATCACCATTGTGGCCGCAATGAAATAGGCTTTCATGTTGACGCTAAGGCCCACGGTGTACATGTGGTGCGCCCAGACAATGAAGCCGATAAAACCGATAGCGACCATGGCGTAAGCCATTCCCAGATAGCCGAACACGGGCTTTTTGGAAAAGGTCGAAACGATATGGCTGATGGCGCCAAATCCCGGAAGGATCAGAATGTACACTTCAGGGTGACCAAAGAACCAGAAAAGATGTTGAAACAGCAACGGATCGCCGCCGCCCGCCGGATCGAAAAACGCGGTGTCAAAATTGCGGTCCGTCAGCAGCATCGTGATGGCGCCGGCCAGCACCGGCAACGCCAGAAGCAGCAGGAAAGTGGTCACCAGGATGGACCACACAAAGAGAGGCATTTTATGCATCGTCATGCCCGGCGCGCGCATGTTGAAAATAGTGGTGATGAAGTTAATCGCCCCCAGGATGGATGACGCCCCGGCCAAATGCAGCGAAAGAATCGCTAAATCCACTGCAGGCCCCGGCATCCCGGTCGTCGACAACGGCGGGTAGACGGTCCACCCGGTTCCCGCGCCCGTCGACCCCGGCGCACCCGGTACGAACACGGACAGGATCAACAGCAGAATGGAAAACGGCAACAACCAGAATGAAATATTGTTCATCCGCGGAAACGCCATGTCCGGCGCGCCGATCATGATCGGCACGAACCAATTGCCAAACCCGCCGATCAGCGCCGGCATCACCAGGAAAAAGACCATGATCAGGCCATGTCCCGTCACCAGCACGTTGAACATGTTCTTTGCGGCTTCTTCATTGCCCGCCAATACCGGCAGAACGTCGATCCCGGTGGATTGCAGCTCCATGCGCATCAGCACCGACATGAGACCGCCGACAATGCCGGCGAAAATCGCAAAGATCAGATACATCGTGCCGATATCTTTATGGTTTGTAGAAAACACATAACGGCGCCATCCGGTGGGATGATGGGCGTGGCCCTCTTGAGACTCCATGCCTTGATGGGCGGCGTAATCCAAAGCCATTCGTTTATCCCTTGTCTTTGTAATTATTCAGCCGCCGCAACGGCAAGATCTGATGAAAGTTCGGCAAGCCCTAATTCTCCGCGTGTTTCCCGCACCCAATCGTCAAATTCCCGCTGAGAAACGACATGGATCGAGATCGGCATAAACGCATGATCTTTGCCGCACAGCTCAGAGCATTGCCCGTAATACATGCCTTCTTTTTCCACCTTGAACCATGTTTCATTCAAGCGCCCGGGCACTGCATCGATTTTAACGCCAAAGGACGGCATCGCCCAGGAGTGCAGAACATCAGACGCGGTCACCACCACCCGCACTGTCGTATCCACCGGCACCACGACATCAAAACTGCTTGCCAAGAGGCGCGGTTGAGGATTGCCATAGGGGTCGGTTCCCAATTCTTCTTCCGGCACCATGACGGCGATGAATTCCTCGTCTTCAAAATAGTCTGGATATTGATAGGTCCACAGCCACGTGCTGCCCGTGGCTTTCAGGGTCATATCCGCTTCCGGAATGACGTCTTGGTGGTAGAGCAGACGGAAGGAGGGGATGGCGATCACCAGCAGGATCACAATGGGAACGAAGGTCCAGACCACCTCGATCAATGTGTTGTGACTGAATTTGGCGGGAACCGGATTGGCGCGCGCATTGAACCGCACCGCAATAATCACCAAAAGGATAAGAATGAAAACGGAGACGACGCCTATGATCCACAGAAGGAAATTATGGAAACCCGTTATCTCGTGCATGATGGGCGTCACCGCCTCTTGAAATCCCATCTGCCATGGACGCGGCTGGTCGGCCAGGGCCGCATCCGCGCTCATCAAACCCAGGCCAATTACCGCCAGAACGCTGAAAAAACCGAAAATCCGCATGTCTCTTGCTCTCATTGGTTAAAATCCATGCCGGAAGGGTTGAAAAACCCGCACCGCATGGGCGCAACGCTTACGCCGCTCAGACAAAATATTCAACACCCCCGCCGTCATTTTGGCCCCTTTCTTAACGCGCCTTGAAGGACTGAAGCCAAGCGCACTCAATGGGGCCCGGACCTTAAGCGACGACAAGGCGTCCGGTAAAACACAGCACGAAATTCATGAAACTGGGGCCGACCGCGAGAGCCTCCTCCCCAACACCCGCTTCTGATTTGTCAAATCACCCTAAAGCGTTACCTGATTCGGCCCAATACGCCAGCCCTTCTTGCGACCTTTTGCCACAAGCAAGCCCTTCTCACTCCCACATTCAACCGAGAAGAGGCGATAAATACCGGAAAGGCGCGAACTATGCTATACTTGGACGCGTCCTTCTGACTTCAGCTCATGAGAGGATGAAAAACCATGATTAGACTTGCTCTCATCGCCATAGCGATCGGCGGGTTGCTTGTCCCTCTTCGCGTAGCGTACGCGCAAAGCGTAACTGTGTTCGGCAATTCAGACGCTCAACAGTGTTATATCCAGACCAGATTGTTTTCAGGTGGGTCCAGCGCCCTCACTATTTGCAATAAAGCATTGAAATCGGCTGATTTAAGCAGAAAGGACCGGGCGGCGACACTCGTCAACCGGGGCATCAATTACACCCGGTCGGAAAGGCACGCCTTGGCGCTGGCTGATTTCGAAAACGCGTTAAAGATTTCCCCCACCCTTGCTGAAGCTTTTATCAACCGCGGAAATACTTTTATTTTCACAAATCAGTTCGACCGCGCCTTGGCGGATTACAATCGCGCCCTTGAACTGGGCGCCAAAGAGGCGCATGCAGCCTATTACAACCGGGGACTGGCTTATGAGGCCTTGAAAGATTTGGAGCACGCCTATCTCGATTTTCTTCAAGCGCAAAAACTACGACCAAACTGGTCTTTGCCCGCAGAACGGATTGAGCGCTATGAGGCGGCCAATTTCCGGAATGCAAAATAAAGCCCCTTCACATAACAGACCTTATCTATCTATCAGGTCCAAAAAATCAAACAGGATTGACGCGCGCCCATGACAGCCCCCGACATCACTGATCTTTTCTTTTCGCAAACAGACATGGATCGCACCCGCATACAGTCAACCGTTGAAGACGCTTTGAAGGACTGTGACGATGGCGAGCTCTTTCTCGAATATTCTCAATCGGAGACTTTCGTTTTTGACGACGGCCGCCTGAAAAACGCCAGCTTTGACACATCTCAGGGGTTTGGCCTGCGCGCCGTGGCGGATGAAGCCACCGGCTACGCCCACGCCTCTGACTTGAGCGAAGCGGCCATCAAGCGCGCCGCATCCTCCGTTCAAGCCATAAAATCCGGCCATAGCGGCAATTTGGCGCAAGGCCCCGCCAAAACCAATGCGCATCTTTATAGCGCCGACAACCCGCTGAACGCGGTGGATTTTGAGACAAAAGTCCAATTGCTGAAAGATATTGACGCGTATGCCCGGGCGAAAGACGCCAATGTGCGGCAAGTGTCGTGTTCGCTGTCGGGCGAGTGGCAGGCGGTGG
>JAJFIM010000307.1 GCA_021774995.1 Alphaproteobacteria bacterium
ATGCATGGGAAATCGGCGCCGTTTATGAAACGCGCGATTGGGGCTTCATGTTGGCTTATGGGCGAGATGAAGTCAGGGGGCCTGGCGGACAAGACACTCGGGCGGTTCAGGGCGGCGTTAATTATCAGGTTGCGGGCGGCGTTAAGGTGGGCGCCGGTCTTCAATATATTGAAGCCGATCAGGTCGGCGGGTTGGCGTTGATTGGGGGCGGCGTTTCCGGGCCTAGCGTTTTGGATGATAACGCGGCAATCGTATTTCTGGAAACGATGCTGTCGTTTTAAGTAAAAAAGACGTCAAAGGCGTCAATGGCGCCGATGCCCGCCGCGCCGCTTTCTTTGATTAAGGAGATGCTGGCGGTGTTCACGCCGCCAAGTGCAAAGGCGGGGAGGCCCGCGTCACGGCACAAAGCCGCTAAGCGCACTGTTCCTAAAGAGCGCGCATGGGGGTGGCTCTTTGTCGCAAAGACAGGCGATATAAAAGCCGCGTCCGCTCCCGCATTTGCGGCGCGCAGGAGCCCTTCTCGGCCATGGGTGGACGCCGTGAGAATCCAGCCAGGCCGCGCGCGCTTTAATGGCTTCAGTCTGTCAATCCAGACTTCGGGCATATGCACCCCGTCGGCCCTAACGCGGGCCGCCATACGCGCATCGCCCGCGACGAGGAAAACAAGCCCCCGTTTCCGGCAGCTGATTTTAAGGGATCTAGCCAGCGCCAAGCGGTCGGGGGCGCCATAATGCCGGAATATAACGCCTGTTCCGGGAGGAAGGCGTTTAACGGGTTCGAGGGGTTTTGGCGTGCGCGCTGAATCTGTTAGGAAGAAAAGCGCAGGCAGTTTTTTGCGCAATCGGCGCCCCGCGCTTAACCAACGGGCGCGCCTCATCAGTATAATGCGCGCGTCAGGTGAATAAGGGATAGATTTCATAACCTCCCCTCTAACATCTTAAAGCCAAGAATGTCAGGAAAAGCGTCCATGCCCCTTCCCTTTAAACCCGGACCGGATCCAGCCGTTAATCTGACCGAAATTACCAAGCGCATCCACCAAAGCGCGCGCGCCTGCAACCGTGATTCAGGTGATATTTCCTTGATTGCGGTCACAAAGCGCCAGCCGCTCCAGAAAATACACTCCCTTTTGCATGCAGGCCATCGCGTGTTTGGCGAAAATCGCCTGCAAGAGGCGCAAGACAAATGGCCGGCCTTGCGCGAACAGGCGCCGGGCCTTGAGCTTCATATGATCGGCGCTCTCCAAACCAATAAAGTGCGCGAAGCGCTGCGCCTTTTTGATGTGCTACATACTGTGGACCGGCCCAAGCTCGCCCGCAAACTCGCCGAAGAGATGGCTAGTTCCGGCCGATCCGTCAAACTCTTTGTTCAAGTCAATACTGGCGAAGAACCGCAAAAATCAGGAATCGCGCCTGATGACGTGGATCGCTTTATTGCGATGTGCCGCGCCGACTATCAACTTCCCCTGGTCGGCCTGATGTGCCTGCCGCCAATGGGGGAGGAGCCGGCATTGCATTTTGCGTTACTGCGCGAAATGGCGGCGCGCAATGATCTGACGCAGCTTTCCATGGGCATGAGCGGCGATTTTGAAAAAGCGATTGCGTTTGGCGCAACTCATGTGCGCGTCGGCTCTTCTTTGATGGGGGAGCGTACGCAAACACCACACGATCCGAGCGGATAGGGATTCACACAGCTTCAACATTAATATGCGTGGCCGGGCTGCAGGAGTTCAGAATATGGATCATGTCTTGTTTGGCGACCGCAATGCACCCTTCCGTGGGGGTGTAATCGGGCGCGGCGAGGTGGAAAAAAATGGCGCTCCCCTTGCCGGGGATCACGGGGTCATCGTTTATCCCGAGGGTCACTATAATATCATATACCGAATCATCCCGCCAAAGACGTTCAGCCCTGGCGGGATAGGGGTGCGTGACGGGTAGATTATAGGAGATATCGGCGGGAGCGTCACACCAGCCGTCTTGTTTCGCCAGCGCGCGACTGGGAAGCTTGGTGTCGGGCGGGGCCAAGCGATCCGCCCGATAAAGCACGCAGCGCAAAGGCCAGCGTCCCAGAGGCGTTGCGCCGTCACCCTCAACTTTATCGCGCGTGACGCCGCCGCGCCCTAAAGCGCATCGGAAGGTGCGCGCCCCAAAGAATAAATAACCGGTTGAGGTGACGCGAATATCCATGGGAACTCATAGTAGCCCGGAAGGACCCTGCGCGCCAAGGGGCTAAGAACCACACATAAACGGCCCTTTTGGCGACTGTTTGATCCGTATCACTTTCCCCTCACACCCTCGTGAGCCAGAGTGAACGCCCCCGCCCTTTCTTCTTAACGCCGCTTCGCTATGTTCTGAAGGGGGCGGGTCCTGAAGAATGATTGCGGTAAACGCCGTCCTGATGCATAAAGGGCAAGATGATGAGCGCTGAGAAAAAGATCCTGATCGTCGATGATGACGAAACCCTGCGCGGTTCCCTTGCGGAGCAATTTGCGCTGCATGAAGAATTCATTAGTGAAGAAGCGGCGACGGGTGGGGAAGGGCTGGAAAAAGCCAAAAAGACTCACCTTGATCTGGTGCTGCTGGATGTGGGTCTGCCGGATTTTGACGGCCGGGAAGTCTGCCGCTTAATGCGCAAAGCTGGCGTGAAGTGCCCCATCATTATGTTGACCGGCCATGATTCTGAAGCCGATACGATTCTGGGCCTCGACGCCGGGGCCAATGATTATGTAACCAAACCCTTCCGCTTTGGGGTTCTGTTGGCGCGCGTCCGGGCGCATCTGCGCTCTCATGAACAAAGTGAGGATGCGGTTTTTCAGATTGGCCCTTATACATTTCGGCCGGCGGCAAAGGTGCTGGAAGATGCTGAGGCCAATAAAATTCGGTTGACGGAAAAAGAAACGGCTATTTTGAAATATCTTTACCGCGCCGGCGATAAAGTGGTTGGACGCGATATTCTTCTTCATGAAGTGTGGGGTTATAATTCGGGCGTTACGACGCATACTCTGGAAACGCATATTTACCGCCTGCGTCAAAAGATTGAGCGCGATCCTTCAAACGCCGCTCTTCTGGTTACGGAAACCGGCGGATATCGTTTGATCCCTTAAGAACTCTATTAGACGTCAAGGGTCATCAACACCGGCGCATGATCCGACGGGCGCGGCCAAGAGCGCGCTTCTCGCACCACCTCGATATCGCGGGCGCGATCGCTCAGAGCCTGGCTTACCCAAATATGATCGAGACGGCGCCCCCGATCGTTTTTTGTCCAATCGGCGGAACGGTAACTCCACCAGGTAAAGACTTGTTCGGGCTCCGGTATTTCTTTGCGCGTTACATCCAGCCAATCATGGGACTTCATCACAGCCTCCAGATGCGCAACTTCAATGGGCGTATGACTTACGACTTTGAGCAATTGTTTGTGAGACCAGACGTCGGTTTCCAAGGGGGCGATGTTCAAATCACCAACAAGGACCAACTTGTTTTTTTTCTTCGACCGTTTATTGCCAAACCAGGCGGTCATCTCCGTTAAAAAATTCAATTTGTGATCGAACTTTTCATTCTCCGCGCGATCCGGCACATCTCCGCCGGCGGGCACGTAAAAATTATGTATCTCAATATCATCGGCAAGAGTTGTGACAATATGACGCGAATCTTGCTTGCCGCAGAATGACC
>JAJFIM010000308.1 GCA_021774995.1 Alphaproteobacteria bacterium
GGGCGATCATCTCGCCTTGCACCCACAAACCGTCCGCGCGGTGCAGATGCGCCAACGCCCGGCCGTAGCGGTCGCGCCGCATCCCCCCGTAAGACAAAATGACCGTGCGATCCAGAACCAATTCCCTCAGTGCGGCGCGCGATTCCGGCGCCAGCGGCCAGATGGGAAAGTTTGAGCGCCCCAAGGGCAGTTTGGGGGCTTGCAGTCCGACAAGGCGCACAACCAGCCCGTTGCTCAAAGTCAGCGTGTCGCCATCGCTGACCTCCGCCACGATTCCGGTTTCCCCAGGCGTCAGTTCCGTCCCAAAGGCCGGCGCGCCTGCGAACAAGAGAATGGCAAAACACCAAAACGCACTCATGCTTGATCCTGAAGCGCCCCGCGCATCAACTCGATTTGATCCAGCTTTTGATAAAACGGCGCCCAATCATCTTGGCCCGCGACGGCGTCCCAGATGGCTTCGATCTCATCGATCAGCAACGTGCAGGGTTGGGCTTGCTGAAAATAGGCGTGGCCGACTTTATTGCCGTCAAGGGGCGCCCTTTGCGCCAGCAGATTTTTCACCGGATTGAAATTCGGCGTCTGGTAGATTTCAGCGCTTGGGCTCTTTGCCGCGCGCGGCGCACTCACATCGCCGCCATACCAGTCAAAAAAGAATTGTTCAAAGCCGATTTCACTTTTCCGTAAAAAAGAAAAAATCTCCGATACGAGTATTATGTCCGTATCGTGATTATCTGTTTTTAGTCCAAGACGCGTTAAAACGCATTTGCCGAGCGCTTTTTCGTAAGTTTCGCCAAAGGGCCGGAGCGCATCCACCAGAGGGTCTTTCGAGCAAATCAGGTTGAGCGCGCCGGCCAGTTGTTTCAGATTCCACATCACGGCCTGCGGCTGGCGCCCATAAGCGTAAAGACCGGTCTCGTCGAAATAGGCCGCGACAAAATCCGGATCAAAATGGGGCAACATGCGGTAGGGGCCATAGTCAAAGCTCTCTCCGGTGATGTTCATATTGTCCGTATTCAGAACGCCGTGCACAAACCCGGCCGCCATCCAGCTGGCGGCAAGTTGCGCTGATTTTTTTGTCACCAGGCTGAGAAAAGCCGCGACCTGCTCCTCGCCCTCAAGAGCCGCCGCAGCGGGGAAATAGTGTTGCGCCGCATATTTCACCAGCGCCGACAATCGTCCTGTGTTTTTTTCAAAAGCGCAGCGTTGAAACGATCCAAAGCGGATATGCGAATGATTGAGACGCACCAGAACGCTGGAGCGCGTGGGTGAGGGCTCGTCGCCGCGATAAAGCCGCTCGCCGGTCTCAATCAGGCTGAGGCTTTTGGATGTGTAAACGCCCAGCGCTTCCAGCAGCGCCGTGATGAGAACTTCGCGAACGCCCCCTTTAAGAGTAAGCCGCCCATCGCCTGAGCGGGAATAAGGCGTTTGCCCGCTTCCCTTTGTGCCCAGATCCAGCAATCGGCCGTCTTCGGAATCGCGTAGTTGTGCGTATAAAAAGCCCCGGCCATCGCCAATTTGAGGGTTATAGGACTGAAACTGATGGCCATGATAACGCAGCGCCAGTGGGCTTTTGAGCGTCCCCGGCAAAGGGTCAAACGCGCCGAAATGCGCGGTCCATTCGGGATCGGCGAGGCCCTCAAGGCCGATTCGCGCCGCCCATCGTTCATTGCGATAGCGCAAAATGCGGCTGGGAAAAGACGCCGGCTCCACCGGATCGTAAAAACCCGCACCCAGTTCTAAAAGGGTCAATTCAGGTTGATAAAGCGGGGTCACGGGCATGGGCTCTTCGTAAAATCCTTGAATATTCTCAAAAACTCATTTGTTCAATATAGATTGCCTGAGGCACAGATGACAGTGTACGTGGTATCGGAAAGTAAGTCGGAAAAACTCTAGAATTATGACCACACTGGTTCTCATCGGCGGCGGGCATTCCCATGTGGCGGTGCTCAAACAATTTGGCATGGCGCCTCTGCCGGGCGTGCGGCTCATTCTCATCTGCCGGGACACCCACACGCCGTATTCGGGCATGCTGCCGGGCCTCATTTCGGGTCACTATAGTTATGATGACGCGCATATCGATTTGAGGCGTCTGGCCGGGTTCGCCGGGGCGCGCTTTTATGGTGACGAGGTAACCGGTTTCGATTTCGAAAACAATAGAATCTTGTGCAAAGACCGCCCGCCCGTGCCCTATGATCTGTGTTCGATCAATGTCGGCTCGGCGCCGGGCGTCGGTCAGGTGCCTGGCGCGGCCGCGTTTGGCGTCCCCGTCAAACCCATCTCCGGCTTTCTCGAACATTGGCGCACGCTTCAAGATCGCGTGGGTGCGTCGCAAAGCCCGCTTAAAATCGGCATCGTCGGCGCGGGGGCCGCGGGGGTTGAACTGACCTTGGCCATGGAGCGCGCCTTTTCCACCTGGTCATTGGCAAAGCCCCAAAATATTCCCGAGTTCCATCTTTTTTCCCAGAACGCAAAAATCTTGCCCACGCACGGCGCAGCGGCGCAAAAACATCTGCTGCGCGCGCTGCTGGCGCGCGGCGTTTGTCTGCATCTGGGAGAGCGGGTGGCCCGCATTGGGCAAAGCGCGCTGACCACGGAACAGGGCGACTCTTACGCGCTCGATGCAGTGTTGTGGACCATTGCCGCGCGTGCGCCCCGCTGGCTCGGTGAAACCGGGCTTGATCTGACCCAAGACGGTTTTGTCAAGGTGAACGACTATTTACAGTCAACGTCTCACGGCACTGTGTTTGCGGCGGGGGACGTCGCCACCATGATCAATCACCCCAGAGAAAAAGCGGGCGTCATGGCGGTGCGGCACGGGCCCCCCTTGGCGCGCAATTTGCGCCGGGCAGTGACCGGGCGGCCATTAAAAAAATTCCGTCCACAGAAGAAATGGCTTTCTCTGATCTCAACCGGGGACGGCAAGGCGGTTGCGTCACGGGGGCGATTTGCGGCTCGAGGGGCGTTGATGTGGCGGTGGAAAGACTGGATTGACCGCCGGTTCATGACCAAATTTGGCGATTTGCCGGAGATGGCGCTTAGAAGCCCGCGCGGAGAAGCGCCAGAGGCAAGCGGGGTTGACGCCATGCGCTGCGGCGGGTGCGGGGCGAAGATCTCTCCCGTCCTGCTGGCCCGCGTACTGGAGCGGTTGCGGGCTGAGGCGGGCGACGCGTCTTTGATTTTGCCGCAAGGCCTTGACGATGCGGCCGCATTGCGCGCGCCGCCGGGACAAGAACTCTGGCAATCTGTCGATTATTTTCGCAGTTTTATTGACGATCCTTTTATCTTTGGGCGGATCGCGGCCGCTCATGCTTTTGGCGATATCTTCGCCATGGGCGCGGCGCCGCTCAGCGCGCAGGCATTGGCCGTTGTTCCTTTCGGCGAGCCGGCGCAGATGGAGGAAGATCTTTATCTCATGCTGGCGGCGGCGCTGGAAACCTTTGGGCAAACCGGCGCGGCGCTCATCGGCGGGCACAGCGCGGAAGGCGAAGAGCTGGCGTTAGGGTTTGCCGTCAACGGCGCAGCGGCAAGGGGAACGGCTTTGCTGAAAAAGGGCATGGGAGAAGGCGACGCGCTGATCCTTACCAAGCCGCTGGGGACGGGCGCATTGATGGCGGCGAATATGCGAGG
>JAJFIM010000309.1 GCA_021774995.1 Alphaproteobacteria bacterium
GCTTATTCGCTGCCCTTGACCAAGGTGCGCGAAGCCATTCAGGCGGGCAATCAGGAAACCGGCGGCTCGGTTATTGAGATGGGCGAGGCCGAATATATGGTGCGGGCCACCGGCTATATTTCCGGCGTGGAAGATCTCAGACGCATCCCCCTGATGGCAACGAAAACCGGCACGCCGGTTTTGTTGCAAGACGTGGCTGATATCGTGATCGGACCTGAAATGCGCCGCGGCATCTCTGAGCTTGACGGCGAAGGGGAAGCGGTTGGCGGCGTTGTCATCGTCCGTTGGGGGGAGAACGCCATGGCCGTGATCGAAGCGGTCAAAGAACGTCTCGACGTTTTCCGGGGCAGTCTCCCTCAAGGCGTTGAAATTGTAGAGACGTATGATCGCTCGGCGCTGATTGAAAGATCGATCGACAATTTGGTTGAAAAACTGATTGAAGAATTTCTTGTCGTTGCCCTTGTGTGCACGATTTTCCTGCTTCACTTGCGGTCATCCGCGGTGATTCTGGTCAGCCTGCCTGTTGGCATTCTGGCGGCGTTTGTTGTGATGAACCTTCAAGGCATCAACGCCAATATTATGTCTTTGGGCGGTATCGCCATTGCCATTGGGGCGATGGTTGATGCGGCCATTGTTATGGTGGAGAATTTTCACAAAACGATTGCCGGTCAGAAAGTGACGCCTGAGAATCGCTGGCGACTTGTCGCCCAGTCGGCCAGCGAAGTTGGGCCTGCGCTGTTTTTCTCGCTTCTGATCATTACTTTAAGTTTCCTGCCCATCTTTGCGCTTCAAGCTCAAGAAGGACGGCTGTTTAAGCCTCTGGCTTATACTAAAACTTATGCGATGGCCGCCTCCGCCGGCCTGGCCATTACCTTGGTTCCTGTTTTGCTCGGTTATTTCGTTAGGGGAAAGATTAAGGAAGAGGACAAAAATCCGGTTAACCGGGCTCTGTTGGCGCTCTACAGACCGGCTTTGATTCGCATTCTTGAATGGCCAAAAATGACCCTTGTCGTTGCTCTGGTTTTTATGGCCAGTACGCTCTGGCCTGTTCTCAAGATCGGGAGTGAATTTATGCCCGCGCTGGATGAGGGTGATTTACTTTACATGCCGAGCGCCTATCCCGCCATATCCGCTGGAAAAATGGCCGAGATACTTCAGCAGAGCAATAAACTGATCAAAACGATTCCCGAGGTGGAGCACGTGCACGGCAAAGCGGGACGGGCGGATAGCGCAACGGACCCCGCGCCTTTGCCGATGATGGAATCGATAGTCAAGTTGAAGCCCCGCGATCAATGGCGTCCCGGGATGACCATGGAAAAGCTTAAGCGGGAGTTGAACGAAACGGTTCAGATCCCGTCTCTGACCAATGTGTTGACCATGCCCATAAAAAACCGCCTTGATATGTTGGCGACGGGCATCAAAACCCCGGTTGGCATTAAGGTTGCCGGGAAAGATCTGTCCGTTATTGCCGATATTGCGACTGAAATCGAAAAAGCCGTGGCGCCCATCCCAGGCACATTGTCTGTTTATGCCGAACGGGTGACGGGGGGGCGGTTTGTTGACATAGACATTGATCGCGCGGCCGCTGCGCGATACGGCCTCAACATTAGGGATGTTCAGGAGGTTGTGCGCGTCGCCATAGGCGGCATGAACATCACCCAGAGCGTTGAGGGGCTGGAGCGCTATCCGGTTAATTTGCGCTATCCGCGCGATGTGCGCGATTCAGTGGAGAAATTGCGCACATTGCCGATCGTGACGCCCAATCGCGCGCAACTCTCTTTGGGTCAAATCGCGGATATCAGTCTGTCTGACGGACCGGGCTTGATTCGCAGCGAAAACGCCCGACTCAATGGCTGGATTTACGTCGATATCATCGGCCGCGATCTTGGCTCGTATGTGGCGGAAGCGCAGCGCGTGGTGGCGGAACAGATCACGCTGCCCTCCGGATACAGCATTAATTGGTCCGGACAATTTGAATATATGGAGAGGGCTAAAGAAAGTCTGGCCCTGATCCTCCCCATCACATTTGGCGTCATTATTCTTCTTCTCTATTTCAATTTTAAAAATTTTGTTGAGGTGGGATTGATTGTCATGACATTGCCGCTGGCTCTGGTTGGCGGTTTCTGGCTGCTTTATCTGCTCGGCTTTAATATGTCCGTGGCCGTTGCGGTGGGGTTCATTGCATTGTCGGGCGTTGCCATCGAAATAGGCGTATTGATGCTGGTTTATCTCAATCAGGCGCTTGGGCGCTCCAAAGGCGCGCACGGCGATGCGGGGTTCACGGATGAGGATCTGGTGCGCGCCATCGTGGACGGGGCGAGCTTGCGGGTGCGCCCCATCGTGATGACATTTGCGACCGTTATATTGAGTCTGCTGCCGATCATGTTCGGTTCTGGCACTGGGGCGGATCTGATGCGCCGTATCGCGGCGCCCATGGTGGGGGGCATGACGGGGGCGCTGGCGCTTGCTCTGCTGGTGATTCCCGCTGCGTATTTATTGGTCAATCGGGTGCAGAGGGGTCGCTCTCTCAGTCTGGGCCACTAGGTGGGTCGAGTTATGCGATAGGGGTGTATGCGGCGCGCCGCTCCCTTAGGAAAGGGGCGTTGAACGTTTTACTGATTGCAGTAATGGTCAAATACTTCAGGTGAAGTGAAAGTAACATGATCGCCATTTTAGGGCTGGGATTACTGATCGGCATGCAGCACGCATTTGAGGCTGATCATGTCGCCGCAATGGCGTCTATCGCCACGGGCGAAGGTTCGGCGAAAGGCATGGTGCGCCATGGCGCTGTATGGGGGGTGGGGCACACGCTCACGCTTATTCTTTTTGGCGGTTTGATTATGGCGTTGGGATCGCAAGTGCCCGCGTCCCTTGCGACCGGTTTGGAGTTCGGCGTCGGTCTCATGCTGATCGCGTTGGGCGCTCATGTGTTCTATCGCCTTTATGCTGAGCGGGCCCATATTCACCGCCACGCCCATGACGGAATTGAGCATGTGCATGTTCACACGCATGCGGGGGAAAAAGCGCGCCATCAGCTGTTAACCCACAGCCACGAACATCCCAAAGGATTGCCGCTGCGCACTTTGTTTGTGGGGATGACCCACGGGCTTGCCGGGTCGGCGGCCCTGCTCATGCTGACAGTGGCAAGCGTCAACTCAGCGCCTCTGGGGCTGGCCTATATTGCGGTTTTCGGCATAGGGTCCATTGTCGGCATGGCTGTGTTGTCGGCCCTTCTGGCGGTACCGCTCACTTATGCGGGGGACTTTATGAAATGGGGCCAGGGCGCTTTGCGGGCCGGGATCGGGTGCGCCACGATTGTGCTGGGGGCAAGCGTGGTCTATCAAAGCGCGCTTCAATGGGGCGCATAAACAGAGGCGCATGAATAGGGAACTCTCATGAGCGAGCATGATTACAAAGCCATTGATGCGGTGGTCAATATCTGGACTGAAGAAGCGTTGTCTCACCGGCCGAACTGGGGCGAGAAATTCTTTGAAGGCAAGGTGAAAGCCAAAACCGGCATTATGGCGGGCGTGTCTTTAGAGCAGATGTTGGCGCAGATGGATGAGGCGGGCATAGAAAAAGCGTTTCTGGTCGCCGCCCATTCCGGCCGTCCGGGCCTGCCCGGTTGTTATCACATGCCCTATGAGGTTGTGGCGCGGGCGTGCCAGGCGCATCCGGGACGTTTTTATGGTCTTGCCGGCATCGACCCCTTTGACGGCATGGACGGCGTGCGCGCAATGGAAGAGGCGGTGCGCGATATGGGGTTCATCGGCGCACATCTCTATCCGCACTGGTTCGAACTGGCGCCCGATCACGCCAAATATTATCCCTTCTACGCCAAATGCGTGGAACTGGGCGTGCCGATCCAGATGCAGGTGGGGCAATCGCTGCTCTACGCCAAGGATTTTCCGTGCCGCTCCGTCGGCCAGCCCATCACACTGGATGCCGTGGCGTGTGATTTTCCCGAATTAAAACTTATCGGCATTCATGTGGGCATTCCCTGGCATGAAGAAATGATCGCCATGGCCTGGAAGCATCCCAATGTCTATATAGGCTGCGATGCGCACCGCCCCAAATATTGGCCGGAAAGCTTTACCCACTACATCAAATCTTACGGCCAGGACAAAGTGATCTTCGGCACCGATTTTCCCGTGCTGCCCTTCAAGCGCACGGTAGATGATATCGATGCTCTGGGCCTGAAACCCGAAGTACGCCGCAAACTGATGCGGGGTAACACGGCGCGGATTTACGGCCTGAAAGACTAAGAGAAAATAAACCCGTTCAGGCGGTCTTGGTGGCGCCTGAATCGACCATCGCCGCGATCTCGTCTTCGCTGAAACCCGCTTCATTGAGAATTTCAGCGCTGTGCTCGCCAAGGCGCGGCGGCAAGCGGCGTATGTCTGCGGGCGTTTCTGAAAAATTTGCCGGAAGACGGGTCATGCGCAAGCGGCCTTCGGTCGGGTGGTCTTTCATCTGCCAGAAATCCACGGCTTTCAGGTGCGGATTATCAATCAGTTCGTCCGGCGTATTGACCAGCATGGTGGGCACATTGGTGCCGGAAAACAAATCCCACCATTCAGCTGTGGTTTTCGTCGTCATGATCTTGCCGGTTTCTTCGTACGTGGCGTCGATATTTTTGGTCCGCAGCGCCATGGTGAGGAAGCGCTCATCCTCCAGAAGGTCGGGACGCTCCGCCACGTCGCAAAATGTTTTCCAGTGATTGTTCATATAGGGCAACACGGCGATATAGCCGTCTTTTGTTTTGTAGGGGCGCCTGTGCGGGCTTTTCAGGCGGATATACCCGGCGCTTCCCTTAGGCGGCTCAAAAGCGCGGCCCCAGAGATGCTCCGCCATGATAAAATGGACCATGGTTTCGAACATCGGCACCTCGATGGCTTGGCCCTTCCCTGAGCGTTCGCGGTGGAAAAGCGCGGCCGTGACCGCATAGACGACTGTTAGCGCAGTGGTCTTGTCGGCGACCACTGTGGGCACATAGCGCGGCTCCCCCTCTATTTGCGCCTGGAGCATAGCGATGCCGCTGGCGGCTTGAATCGAATCGTCCAGCGCCCCTTTTTCGCCATAAGGGCCGTCCGCCCCGTACCCGTAAGTTCCACAGAAAATTATATTAGGGTTGACCGCCTTGAACTCCTCATAATCCAGTTTCAGCCGGGCGATAACCTGGGGTCGGTAATTGTGAATCACAACGTCGGCGGTTTCCGCCAGTTTGAGTACTGCTTGGCGCGCCGATTCCTGTTTCAGGTCGAGGACAAGGGAGCGCTTGTTGCGGTTGCAGGTGAGATAAAGCGCCGCCATGTCGGGATTGACGGTATCTCCGAGCTTGCGGTTGGAATCGCCATAAGGCGGTTCGATTTTGATGATTTCCGCACCCATATCGCCAAGAATTTGGCAGGCCCAGGGACCTAAAACCACGCTTGTGAGTTCAAGGATTTTTACGCCATCTAGCGGACCCGGCATGAATGCTAAACTCCTCGTTTTTGCGGCGCGCGCGCCATGCGTTTATGAATATTCTGGCCGCAAATTAGCCCGCGCGCCTCTAGCCATGCAAGGGCGCAGAAGGGGCGTTGCAGCGCAGACCACACTGTGGTCAATCCGTGTCTTATTCTGGACGCGCCGGACTGAAAAGGTTCTAAAAAGATTAGCGAACTGAGCCGCTTTAGGTCATAAATACAGGCCTGAGCAATTATTTTTGGCCAGCAATAATATTGACAGCGCCCGCCATGGAGGAATGAATGGATAAACTTGGAATATCCCACGCGCGCAATGCGGAAGTCCGCGCTTGGATGAAAAAAGAAACCGCCGCGCAAAAGAAGCGCTATCAGCTCATTGTTAAAGAGCAGGATGATCTGGCGCCAAAACGCGATAAATGGATTGCGGATTTTTTGCAGCGGATTCAAACGCGCGGCTTTAATGTGGATGCCGATATGATGAGGATTATAAAACCTGAGGAAATCCCCACGAGACCAAAGCGCAAATTTAAGGTGGTCTTTTAGACGAAAACCTCATTCCACCACCCATTTCATTACATTCGTATCAGGAGACACATCACATGGCCCGTCCGCATATAGAACCTTTTGTGGAGCGCAATGAAGATTTCAAGAAAATGACAATGTCGGGTTTCGGCAAAGGCATGCATTACAAAATGTTGAGCTTTGATACCGATACGGGGGCGTGCACCATGAAGGTCCGTTTTGACTCCGGGTATAAGAGGCCGCCGGGTTTCAGTTATTCCGAAGTTGAAATGTTTCTGCTGAAAGGCACGCTCAAATATGGCGATACAATTTATCAAGAGGGGCATTATTTTCTTATCCCTCCCGGCGTCTCCATGCCGGCGATGAGTTCATCGCGCGGCTGTGAAGTATTGCTCATGTATAACGGCAGTGAGCCGGATTTTGTCGAGACCGATATTGACCATGATTATGCGGACCGCGCGCGGTTTGCGGAGGTCAACTCATACCAAGGCATGCCCTGGATGGCGCCGGCGGTAAATCCGCCGCGCACGGCGACAGGGTGTTTGCTCAAAGTATTGAAATATGATGAGCGCACGCACGCCATGTCATTTTTATACATTTTGTCGCCTGAGTTCTGGCAGGACAATATTTCTTACCATGATTGCGCTGAAGAATCGTATCATATCTGGGGGACGTCCTGGATGATGCAATTCGGCGACTTGCCGACCGGAGGATATTTCTGGCGCCCGCCTTATATCAATCATGGCGCTTTTGCCTGCAAACGGGGAACCATTGCTTTTGGCCGGACGGACAGCGAGCTTTTTAATCACTTCCATTTTAATCCGTGGTCGAACGCAAAGGAAAACGAAGAGCGTTCCGTATCGCGGTTGATGCATCGAAATCCGGAGATATATAATTGGATCGCGCAGCGCGACCATAATCATCCGCACCCACAAGATTTTGAGCATCCAGATGATCACGGCCACTCTCACAGCCATGACCACGATCACGGTAAAAAGAAATAGCCAAAACTATTTATTCTTTATTATTAATGAAAACCCGGCAGCCAATCAGGTTGCCGGGTTTTTATATGATGTAGTGCGTATATTGCTGTCACGTACGGATTTGGTTCATATTGTTTTTATGTACTGAGGCGTATTTGTTTTTGATCTTTGAATCAAATGTGAATGCGTATCGTATGGCCTGATTTTCTTTGGGCTTATTAAAATTTACTATTTGGTAATGCGAAGGAAAAATTTAGGGTTTCGTAATCTTAGTGAATCGTATGTAAACAAACTCCTTCATATGAAATATTTTTCTCTGTCTTAAGCTACCTGTTTTAATTCGGTATTAGCCATTTTCTCCCCATACTTCCCGCCGGTAGTTGGAGAATAAATGTGGCGTTCCGGACCCATCCCAAATGGCGGCTTTTGACCCAGGCCTTTAGGCTGTCGAATGCCGAACTCAATCCTCTGACTTTGCAATTCAAAGACAGTCGCTTTGAGAAGCTGTTCACCGAACACCAGGTCAATCGAGACTTTCCACAAAGCGTATTTTATATGATCGTCGGCATATTCGCTTGGATGACTTACATCATTCTCGATTTGCTCGTGCTGGAGGGGACCGAATTAACCCATGTTCTGGAAATTCGCGCTGTCATTATCACGTCGTTGATTTTTCTTGTCGCTATTTGCTTCCTTCCGAACATTCATACAAAAATTCAATGGATTCTGTCAGCATGTATGCTGATGTCTGGTCTAGGCATCATCTGGATGACCGCTCTCGTCGCTGAGCCGTTTAATCACATGTATTATGCTGGGCTGATTCTAGTGTTTTTATATGCGTCAAATTTTTTACTGATGCGTTTTTCTTATAGCGTTGCCGTATCATTGATATTATTTGCGGCGTATCTCATTACCGCCAAGCAGATTAACCCCATTCCAGATTGGGCGTTTATCAGCAATGCGTTTTTTCTGACGGTCACGGTGGGATGGACGGTCTGGACGCGGTATTGGTCCGATTACTATATCCGTTGTGATTTTGCCTCCAGCTTCTTTTTGATGGAGGAAAAAATTAAGTCGGAGAAATTGCTTCAATCCGCCGAAGCGGGCAATAAAGCCAAGAGCGAATTCCTGGCTGTGATGAGTCATGAATTGCGGACGCCGCTTAACGCTATTATTGGTTTTTCCGAAATGATTCAGCAGAAGATTTTCGGACCTATAGGGTCAGAGCGCTATGAATCCTATATCGATGATATCGCCACAAGTGGCCGTCACTTGCTCAGCATTATCAATGACGTTCTTGACCTCTCAAGGGCCGAAACCGGAAAACTGACGGTGCATGAAGATGATGTTGAATTTTGTGATCTGATTGATCAAGTCATGCGTATGTTTCAAGAGGAGGCGGCGAAGAGCGGCATTCGCCTTTCGAGCTCTCTGCCCGAGGGCGATCTGGTCTTGCGGCTTGATCCAAGGCTCATGCGCCAGGTGTTGACCAATGTGATTTCCAACGCATTAAAATTCACCCAGCAAGGGGGATCGGTTTACGTGACCCTGGAGCGGGGACGGGACGGCAATGCGCGCATCGTGGTGGAAGATTCCGGAATAGGCATCGCGGCGGAAGATTTGCCGCAGATCGTCGAACCGTTCGTACAGGTCGAAAGCTCTTTAGCGCGCGAACATGGGGGAGCGGGCTTAGGTCTTCCTCTCGTGAAGAAAATTGTCGAGTTGCACGCTGGGGAACTTGATATTTCGAGTAAGCTGGGCGTCGGGACGCGGATCGTCATAATCTTGCCGGCCGCCTGCGTTGCTGCGCGATCAGGCGGAGCGCCGGGGCAACAGGACAAAGTGGCTTGATGGGCGATTATTTGTCCGCTTTGCGCATCAACAACAGATAAACCTTGTCCGTTCTGTCGGTGAGGAGCTGAACGTCTTCCGAATGGATGTTTTTGGCCATGGCGCGCATTTCTTGCTCAGTGCGATAGATCATCGGCCAATCGCATATCATCTCAGCTGCCCACCTGCCCATTTTGCGACCTTTTTTGAGATTGCCGATGACTAAAAGGCCGCCGGGCGCCAGGCAATCGAAGAGAGTGGTCAGAAGATTTTCCGCCCGCCGTGTTTTGAGATAATCGAACAGGCCAACCGTATAGATAATGTCCTGCGGGGGAAGGCTTTTGGCAATGGCGCCCCCTTTCATCAATTCTAAGAACGAAGAATGCAGGCAATGCAGTTTAACCTGGCCGGTCGCGCGGATGGTGTGAGGAAAAGCGCGCTCATAGGCATAGGCCAGGGCATTGTGATCCTGGTCGATCAGCGTGAAGGAGACGGGTCTGAGTTGGCGCCCCTGGCCGAGATAATTGACCACTTCCTGCGCGCTTCCACAGGCCAAATTGGTGACGTTAACGGGGCCGTCGCCGGTTTTTTCAATGATTTCCTGGCCGATGATCTGTTGGACCATGGACATGCGCTCCGCAACGCAGTCCAGACTATCCAGGCCCAAACGGTGGATCAGTTTGCCATAAAGATTGTCGCCGTGATCCCGCCAACTATACACGTAATCCATCACGAGATAGTCGCCCGGATACCCCAAAGGCTTTTCGTAACTCCGGCGCCAGATGGGCCCGGCAATAATTTCAGGGGTCAGCACCATTTCCGTGAACCGCTTTGCCGGTTCCAGAGCGTCGGGGTCACTGATAACGCGGTCAATATAGTCGTTGGCTCTTTCGCTCAAGTCCCGCCACTCGGGAAGGATCTGCTGGGCCGCCAAATCGAGAAAATCGCGGCCATAGCGGGGATCGTGCCGCTTGTCGGCGTTTTTCTCTTCCCAGTCCAATAAGATTGACTTGTGCGCGCGCAGCAAATGAAGGGCGTCGGCGCACAGCAGACGATACCCTGGTTCAGCCAGGACAAGGTGTTCCAGGCGCCCCAGATGGAGGGCGCGTTTGAGGTTATATTCCCGGTATTGATATGAGATTTTTGAAATATCCAAACACTTATCGATGAGCTTAATAGCCAGTT
>JAJFIM010000310.1 GCA_021774995.1 Alphaproteobacteria bacterium
CGGCGCCGGATCGGGGCGCGGTACGATAACGGGATCGGGAGAAACCGGGGCGCTTTCTTCAGGAGCAGGCGCCGCTTCGGCAACATCATTCATTTCCGGCAAAGATGGCGCCTCGTCCAACGCAGCCGCATTTTCTTCAGGCGCTGCGGGCAGCTCGGCTGGCTCTTCTGGCGGCGGCAATACGTTTTCTTGTCCAGGCGCCGCGTCACTCTCCCCGTTCAGAACCAAAGTGTCCTGAAAGGGTTCTTCAAATCCGCCGGGGTTTTCAGGATCGATTTTTTCGGGGCCCGCTTCAGCCACTATCACAGGCGGCGCCATGCGCTGACCTTGATGCAATCCTTGCTTATAAGCGGCATACACCACGCCGCCAAAAGCGGCCAGAACGAAGACCGCCACGACAAAAAGGAACGGTCCGCGGCTATAAGCCTCTTCCTGCTCGTCCGCATCATATTCTTCAGGTTCAAAATCGTGTTCTTCGGGCAGCGGGGCATAGCTCCCACGTTCAACATCGCTCATTGTTTCCGTGCTCCTGTGGCCCGCTCATCGCCCTCATCGGCGATCAGAATGGGCTCTTTTTCCAAGGACCAGTACTCAAGGTACGCATCACCGGCAAATCCACCCCTACCGGTCATTAACTATCTTTAGACGAATCAAAGCCTTGCGATCAATCCTATCATTGCAATTCAGAAAACAAGACGCCTTTAACCCCGCATATCAGCCAAAAAAGGGTAAATAGGCGCTTGCCCCCTCCTTCAGATGCCCTTCTCAAGAGAAAAGAGGCGTTTGTGCTCCTCCAAAGCAAAGCGGTCCGTCATACCGGCGATGAAATCGCACGCCACGCGGGCGGTTTGGGGCGTGACGGGCCCGTCGCATTGGGCGCGCCACTCGGTCGGCAGAGTCCCCGGCTCATTGAGAAAAAGATCAAACAAATCCGCCACAACCCGCCGCGCCTGACTCATCATTCTATTGACCTTATAGTGATGATACATGCGTTCATTCAGAAAATGCTTTAAGGCGCTGTCATTTTGCTTCATCGATTCTGAAAACGCAATCAGGGGCGCGCCGCACCGCCTCACATCCTCGGGTGATCGCACGCCAAACCGCGCGATCGCCGCGCGGCTGGTCTCCAGAGCGTCATCCACCATGGAGGAAATCAGACGCCGTATCGATTCATGAATCAAGCGGCTCATCTCAAGCCCCGGATAGGTTTTCATGACGTCACTAAACACCTCGCCCACCAGAGGCACGTTCAGCAGATCCTCGACCGAAAACAGGCCGGCGCGCAGACCGTCGTCTATATCGTGATTGTTATAGGCAATATCGTCGGCCAAAGCCGCCACTTGCGCTTCCAACGAGGGGTGCAGTTCGAGCTCCAATTGGTCCAGATTCTCAAAGGCGCGCAATGCGGCCGGCAGGTCTTGTTCATCTCCCGCCGGAAGAGGCCCATTGTGTTTAACCAAACCCTCCAAAGTTTCCCAAGTGAGATTCAGACCGTCAAAGTCGGCATAGCGGTGCTCAAGCCTGGTCACCACGCGCAACGCCTGGGCGTTATGGTCAAAGCCGTCATAAGGCCCCATGCGTTTGGAAAGCTCATCCTCCCCCGCATGCCCAAAGGGCGGATGACCCAGATCATGGGCCAGCGCTAAAGCTTCCGATAGATCCTCATTGAGCCCCAAGACACGCGCAATGGAGCGGGCGATCTGAGAGACCTCAAGAGAATGGGTCAGACGGGTCCGATAGTGGTCGCCTTCATGGTAAACAAACACTTGAGTCTTATGGATGAGACGCCGAAACGCCGTGGCGTGGATAATTCTATCCCGGTCCCGTTGAAAACAATTTCGCGTGGAGCTTTCAGGTTCGGCGATAAAACGCCCCCGCGCGCGTTCAGGGGTGGATGCATAAGGGACTAAAGTACTGCTCACGAGGGAATGTCACCCCTTTTATTCGAGGATTTGGGCCAATTATTCACTTTTAGCCCTTTATATGAGACTTGCCCCCCTCTGAACACGTTTGACAAGCCTTTTATTGTAGCCGCAAGAGACTATGTTAAACTGGTAATGAAGCATTGGCGTGAAAGGCTGATTCCCAGATGACGGAAATGACTGAAATTGCCCCCCAAGGCGTTGCGCGGCCAGTAGATTTGAGCGCTTCGGCGGCAACCCAAATCCGCCAAATTGTCGCCCATGAGGAGAAAAACAAAATCCTCCGCGTGTCGGTTTCGGGCGGCGGATGCTCGGGCTTTCAATATGGCTTCGAACTTGTCGACAACGTGGGCGATGACGATCTTGTTATTGAACGGGACGGGGCGACTGTGATCATCGACTCTGTCTCGCTGATGTATGTGGAAGGCTCCACCATTGATTACGTCAACGATCTCATCGGCTCGTCATTTCAAATACAAAACCCCAACGCGCAAAGCTCCTGCGGGTGCGGAACTTCCTTTTCCATATAGAAGCCCCCGCCCCGCACGCCCCCTTCCATCAGAAATAAACGCCCATGAAAATTGCCTCCTGGAACGTCAACTCCATTAAGGTGCGGCTGGACCACGTCCTCGCCTGGATCGGCGAGGCCAAACCGGACGTGCTGTGCCTTCAGGAAATAAAAACCGTGGATGAGAAATTCCCGGCGGAAGCGTTTGAAGACGCCGGATACAATGTCGCGGTCCATGGCCAGAAGACCTATAACGGCGTCGCGATCCTCTCCAAAAGCCCGCTGGAAGACGTCACGCGAGGTCTACCCGGTGATGACGATGACGAACAGGCGCGCTATTTGGAAGCGGTGATTCCGGCTAAGAATGGCATTGTGCGCGTGGCCTCGATTTACCTGCCCAACGGCAACCCGGTGGACAGTCCCAAATACCCCTACAAACTCGCATGGATGGATCGGCTTTATGAGCGCGCGAAAGAGCTTCTTTCTTACGAAGAGGCTTTTGTGCTGGCGGGCGATTACAATGTTATTCCGACTGCTGACGATGTTTATGACCCCAAGGCCTGGGAGGGTGACGCCTTGTTCCTGCCCTCATCGCGCGCGCAGTTGAACAAGCTTATCAATCTAGGACTGACCGACGCCTTCCGGGCGCGCTGCGCTACGCCGCACCGCTATACGTTTTGGGATTACCAGCGCGGCGCTTGGGCCAAAGACCACGGCATCCGCATCGATCACCTGCTTTTATCGCCCCAAGCCGCCGACCGCCTGGAGAATTGCGACATCGACGCGCACACGCGCGGCTGGGAAAAACCCTCCGACCACGTCCCGATCTGGTGTGAGTTGCGGGAGTAGGGTGTACGACAAGCTGCAACACCGCCCTCAACAGATTGAATGACAAGCGGTTCCCCCTTCCTGGTCATTCCCACCCCGCCTCGTCATTCCCGCGAAAGCGGGAATCCATGTGACGCCCCATTGACTTTTGTTTTGAAAGCCCTAACCGTCGAAAGATGACCAACTCTGTCTATATACTCGCCAATCGAAAAAACGGTGCGCTCTATATCGGCGTAACCAATGACATCACACGCCGGGTTTATGAACACAAAATGGGAATGGAACAGTACATGGAAAATCGAACTCATAGAATCTGCAAATCCAGATTTGAATGATCTATACGATACGATCAACCATTAGGCAGGTGGATTCCCGCTTTCGCGGGAATGACGGGGTAGGAACGGGACTGACTAAGAGGCGCCCTAACTATTAATGGCGTCCTTGAATAAGGCTTTCACGCATTTTTCCTATCCACCAGGCGCAGCGTCCCTTGATAGCGGATGAGGCGGCCGATGAGTGGCAGGTCCAGCACCACGTCGAAGGCAAACTTTCCGTCCACGACGGTTTCCCGCGCATTGATCCGCGGCCATAAGAACGCCGGCAGGGGTAGACCCAAAAAACGCATTCCCCGCGGCTCCAGGCGCAGGCCATCAGGCCCGGAAGGAACGGCCAGAACAAAACTCAAGGGCCCAAACCATTCGATCAAATATCCTGCGTATTTGCCGCATCCCAATTCTTGGGTGGTGCGCAACTTGTTCCCGGCAAAATTCCGTTGCCACACTTCCCGCTCGCCGTCTTGGGTGAAAGTCACGCGCACCGGCACGTTCTCTCCGGGGCGCGGAAACCCAAACAACGCCGCGATAACCCGCACCAGAATATTGCCGCCGCGCTCAATGCGCGAGACGCCTTCCGCCTGCAGTCTGCCCTGAACATTATGCATGGCTTGAATTTCAGGGGGCAAGGCGTAGAATTTTGGCCCAAGAAGCCTTTTGTATAATGGATCACTCTGCATGTTCGTTCCGGTCGTCATGGCGCGTTATCGCGGTTTTGATGGCAAAGCGCGAAAACAGGTCATTGAATTCATCCAGCGCGATGATACCCACTGCCGGACCGGCGCCGCGATGCGCTATCTCGTCACGGGCAAGTTTACGCGCCAGAATGACCGCCGCGAGAACGGGTATCCACGGCCCATCGCCGCCCTCCGCAATGAGTGACCAGCGCATGGCGCGGGAAACGCCGCCAGGCGCCCGCCCCTTCATTTCGACAAACATGCCGCCGCGATCCGCGCCAAAACGGTAAAGCAGATTGGCGGCGTTCCTGAACAACGCGGCGGCGGGCGCCAAATTGGGAACGGCGCCAATCCGGACGGCCCAAGACAACGCCCAGAGTCCAAGATGCAAGACGCTAAGCTCCAACCCGGCGTGGAACGTCACGGTTTGAACGCCAGGATAACGCTTCACGAACAATGTGACGTCAGGCGTATCGCACGCTGAAACCCACCGGCCGCCAAGGGGTCGCGCGCCTTCAACCGCAAGGGTTTCACGTTTCAAGTCTTGCCACCCATATGTCTTTGTCATAACCCCGTTCCGCCAGCGGGGCATCGG
>JAJFIM010000032.1 GCA_021774995.1 Alphaproteobacteria bacterium
GGGCCGGGATGAATTGAATTCACGCGGACATTAAAAGGCGCAAATTCCATGGCGGTTGCTTTTGTCATGCCGCGCACCGCCCATTTCGTGACGGTGTAAGCATGCGCCGTCAGGGAGTTGTGCCAATATGTCACGCCGATCCTGAGCGCTGCGGCGGACACCGTGTTCACGATTGATCCGCGCTTGGCCTCACACATGAGCGGCGCCACGGCTTTTGTGCCCAGAAAGGGTCCTATTTGATTGATGGAAATGACCCTTTGAAATTCTTCCTGGCTTGTGTCCCTGACGCCTGTTCCGCTCCACACGCCGGCATTATTCACAAGCCCGTCGATGCGGCCGTGTGCGCCATGGATGTCAGCCACCACCGCATCCCAGTTTTTCGCATCCGTCACATCGAGGTGAACGTAATTCACATAATTGCCCAGCGCCTGCGCCGTGCCCGCGCCTTCGTCGTCGATCAAGTCGCCGATATAGACAATTGCTCCCAATTCACTGAGCATTTTTGCTTCAGCGGCGCCCTGTCCGCCGGCCTTTCCGGCGCCTGAAATGAGTATCACTTTGTCGCTTAGGTCTAATGGGTTCATGAACTCGCCCCTTTCGTTTTGATCGCTCTTATTAAAATTCAAATACTTTTTTGATATCTGCGACACAGGCTTCGTGATCGCCGTTTAACGGTTCTGTCTCGAACGTTATCGTGTTGCGATACCCATGTTCTTTCAACACACGATAAATATGATGGTAATTTATCTCTCCCGTGCCCGGTTGATGCCGGCCGGGCACATCGCCTATGTCGATGCGGTCCGCATAAGGCAAAGCGAGGATCATATTTTCCGTGAGGCGTCCGGCAACCAATTGTTGGTGGAAGCAATCATACGCCAAACGAACTTGGGGATGATTGACCGCACGGCACATTTCTATGGTGATTCCCGCTTCGTCCCAGAAATATCCCGGTACGTGAACCGTGTTGATCGCCTCCAGAATAAGAGTGATCGGCTTTCCCTCGACGAGTTTTACGGCTTCATTGATGCCGTCTATGCAAGAAAGATATTGCGCTATACGCGGGATCCCGGGTGGTTTGGTAATCTCCCCCGCTGGGCGTCTGATGCCGTCGGAAAATAAATGGAGTTGGTAGGCTCCGACCCTTTCAGCCATTTCAATGGATTCCGCCAGATTGTCCAGCACGAGATTTCGATCATCGGGATTGCGCAGGCCTCCACTGGAATGCCCAAAAAATCCGGCGATTTTAATATCGCTTTCGCGCGCCGCTTGGTGAAGCGCATCCATGTCCTCGCTCCGCCAGTCCCACAGCTCCACGGAATCAAACCCATGCGCCGCCGCCTGGCGCGCCCGTTCGGGCAAGGGCAGGTCCGCCCATAAGAATCGAATGCTCACGCTGTACTTCATGATTTAAGACGCCTTTGAAATTTGATATCTTCTGCAATGCCGATTTAACTAAAGCTCTGCTCAGGTCAGTGTCGGCGATGCGAAGACTGCTGATATCTTTGAGTTTAAGATGCCAAGCTTGGATTATTGTATCACAAACTGTGATCACACTTTAACTTATACATATTACCTGTCAATGCTCTTGCCAAACATATGTCTTTTAGGGGAATGGTAAGGCAGAGAAACCCCATAACTAAACCGGCGAAAAAATATCAAAATGACGAATGACGCGACGCTTTCTCCGCTCATTGCCTTGAGCGCGATACGCCTGACTTTGCAAAGTGAAGCGGGGCCCGTCAATATATTGCGCGGGATTGACCTTAACGTGGCTGACGGGGAGGCGGTGGGGCTCGTGGGTCCATCGGGATCTGGCAAGTCGACGCTGTTGATGGTGCTGGCGGGGTTGGAGCGGCCAAGCGCGGGATCGGTGAATGTGGCTGGGCGCCGCTTTACCGGCATGAGCGAAGATGATCTGGCGCTTTTCCGGCGAGATCATATCGGCATTGTCTTTCAGTCCTTCCATCTTGTGCCGACCATGACGGCGCTTGAAAATGTGGCGATCCCGCTTGAATTGGCGGGCCGACGGGATGCTTTTGAGCGCGCCGGGCAAGAACTGGAAGAGGTGGGCCTCAGCCATCGTCTCACTCACTACCCGGGGCAATTGTCCGGCGGCGAGCAACAGCGGGTGGCTCTGGCGCGCGCGGTGGTGGCTCAACCCCGGATACTTCTGGCGGACGAGCCCACCGGCAATCTTGACGGCGCCACCGGCGATCAGATCATCGATCTCATTTTCCGCCTCCATGAAGCGCGCAAAACGACTTTGGTTTTGATCACGCATGACCCGTCCTTGGCGGCGCGGTGCGACCGGGTTATCGGGATGGCCGATGGCCGTATCGAAAGCACGATGCCGGGAGCGGCTCCGACAAGCAAATTAACGACCCAAGCGCCATGAAGACGGCGGAGGCGGGCAAGCCCTTCCCGGCGCGCGGCGCAGCCCGCTCCCTCAGGTTGGCGTTTTCCCTTGCGCGCCGGGAATTGCGCAGCGGTTTGGCCGGATTTCGCGTCTTTCTGGCCTGTCTCGCCCTTGGCGTGACGGCTATTGCGGCGGTGGGATCGTTGACAGAGGCCTTCTCGACGGGACTGAGCCTTGAAGCCAAAAGCATCCTTGGCGGGGATGTGGAGATTCTCCTAACCCAACGCGATTTCACGCCGCAGGAAAAAGCATGGGCGCGCGCGCAGGGTCAGGCCAGTCAGGTCAGGGAAATCCGGGTCATGGCGCGCGGGCTGAAGACCGATATCCGTAATTTGGTTGAGGTGAAAGTCACCGATGAACTTTATCCGCTGTATGGGGCTATTGAATTTGAATCCGGCGCTGAAGTTTCATTAGCCTCTACGTTGGTCAAACGGAGCACGCGCTGGGGGGCGGCTGTTGATTCTAAAGTGCTGAGCCGATTGGGCGTGGCGGTTGGAGATCTGGTGCGCATCGGCGTTCTGGATGTGGAAGTGCGCGCCGTCCTCGCCCGCGAACCGGACCGCATGGGCGCCGGCGGGTTCATCATGCCGCGGGTTTTTATCGATCGCGGGGCGCTGGCTGAAACGGGCCTGATACAAGAGGGGAGCCGTCTTGAATATAAAATTCGGCTGATCCTGAATGAAGGCGTCGACGCGGCCGGGTTTCGGCGGGAGGCGGCCCGCGCCTTTCCGGGCAGCCCTTGGCGCATCCGCGATCCGTCGGAAGGCATGTCCGGGGCTCAGAATTTTATAGACCGGGTGAGCCTCTTTCTCACGCTTGTCGGCCTCACGGCCCTCTTCATCGGCGGTATCGGCGTTGGCAATGCGATACGCGCGCATCTTGATGGAAAACGCGATGACATTGCAATTCTCAAATGCCTGGGCGCCACGGGCGCCTTGATCTTTCAGGTTTTTCTGATGCAGGTCGCTGTACTGGCTCTGGTGGGAATTGTCATTGGACTGATTATAGGGATAATCGCAGCTATTGTCGTGACCGCCTCGATGGGTGAATTGCTCCCCATTACGGCCCCTTTTGCGATTTATCCCAAAGCTTTGGGCATTGCCGGACTGTATGGCGCATTGACTACGCTGGCTTTTGCTATTTGGCCGATTGCGCGGGCGCGGGAAATTTCTCCGGCCAATCTGTTTAGAGATCTTGTCGCCCCCGCCCTGCGGCGCCCATCCATTGGGTTTATGATGGCGTCCGTCGCTGCTTTTTCTGCGCTTGGCCTGCTGGCGGTGGCGATGACGCCTTACAAAAGTTTTGCGTGGATGTTTTTGGCGGGCGCGGGGGCGGTTTTCGTCCTGTTGCGGCTTGAGGCGGCCGGGTTGATGGCTTTGGCCAAAGCCGTCGGCCGCCCGCGCCATCCTGGTTTGCGTTTGGCGTTGACTAACCTGTATCGGCCCGGCGCGCCTACTGTCAGCGTGGTTCTGTCGCTGGGGCTGGGATTGACTTTGTTAGTGGGTATCTCACAGATTGACGGCAATATAACCAATCAGATCTCCGAACAGATTCCCGACCGCGCGCCGTCATTTTTTATGCTTGATATTCGCCGTGATCAAGTGACGGCTTTTGACGCATTG
>JAJFIM010000311.1 GCA_021774995.1 Alphaproteobacteria bacterium
TTCCAATGCAGTAGCGAAGAAGCAAAGATGAAGCTTATTAACGGCACAGATCATCTTGAACTCGCCATCAGGTGGCTTGTTAAAGGTCTGTCCGCACCGCGCACCTATGACCTTGAGAATGTGGAGGACAAAGCGGAATGAATACAGAAATCAAAAAGCTGTCCGGTCGCATAGAGGCGTTAAAAGAGGCCAGCATGCTGGACGCGAAAGAACGAGCTGACGCATGTCTTCATCAGGCAAAGGTCGTTTTAAACGATATTGACGGACGTTTGATCCGGTTGGAAAAGCTTTTCGAGAACGTGGAGCCGATAAAATGACACGGCGACTTGAACAGGGAACAGAAATAGGAACGGTAGACTGCCCCGGATGTGAGGCGGAACTTCCGCTAAAGGAAAATGTAGCGGGTGGCGTTTATTATTTTTGCGGCGCGGTTTTGGAAAGAAACGAAGCGGGAAAAGCTACTGAGCAATGCATGACGAGATTTAATTACGGGCGCGCTGCCAGCAAACGGATCATTGACGATTTTTTAGAAAACAAAGAGGACATTACCGATGTTAAAGAACCTGAAAATAGGGAAGAAGACACAACCGGACATACCGCCGGAGAACCCACAGAAGAAAATATCACCGGAACTGACGAGAGAGGCGCAGCCGGAGACATCGAAACCGGAAGTTTTGCAGCAGGACTTAAACATTTCCTCACCGGAGATTAACGAGCCAACGCACTTTGACGATCTTATAAACACTCAGGAAACGACAGAACGCAGCACAGAACGTCAGGAAGTCCGCAGCGTTCTTACAACGCCAGACGATTTTCACAAGATGTTTGTGGCAGGCTTTAAAATCGGCTCGCACATGACGGGCTTGAAATCTTTACACACAGAGGAAGGCGGCAGCGCACGCGATGCCAGTGACGCGATATACGAAACGTGTCTGACCACCTTATAAGGTTGGTCAAAGCCCCCTGCCCCCAAAATAAAGAGCAATGGCACGATTTTATAAATGATCTTGCCGCCATCAAAACCCGCCTTGAATGGGAAATTTTAAAAGAAGAAGGAACAGAAAATGAATGAATATAGACAGCGCGCTAAAGCCTATGGTGCTGGTCATTGCTGGTATTACAAGCTTGGCGGTGAAATCCTCAAACCAAAAGCGATCATTGAATCTGTTAAAGTCAGAAATTACGAGGGCTATATGGCTTCTGATATACAGGCGGCTGAAAAAAAGCCGGAGCCGCAGAGATCAGAAGCCCTACGCGTCCTTAAAGACAAGGTTATAAAGGATTATCGCCGCGATCTTTCCCGTTACCGTGAGCTGGCTTGTGAACTGCGCCGCTACAGGCAGGAAAACGGCCTAATTGATCATGAATCATGCGCCCTTGATCTTCATACAAGCATTAGCCTAAAACATAACCACCTGTTTAATGATTTTGGCCATTTGCTTTGTCTGGATAAGCACTTATCATACCAAGCAGATTTATTTAACTTTTAAACGATTCAAAGGTTGTCTTTATTCATAAAAAATGACGTTATACACCTTATAGGGTGTACACCCTTGACAGAGTATTTTTATTAGGATATAATGTAATGAAAGAATGGATAGTTGAGCTTTACGGCGAATTTGACGAGGAATTTGAAAAATATTCCGAAGCTGTACAAGATGCACTTTTGGCGGCCACAAAGCCTTTAATGAAATTAGGCCCAAATCTTGGAAGGCCAACCGCCGACACGCTCAACGCATCAAAGCATAGTAATATGAAAGAATTGCGCTTTGATGCAGATAATGGAGTTTGGCGCGTAGCCTTTGCTTTTGATCCAGACCGGAAAGCAATCATATTGATTGCAGGAGATAAGGCCGGTGTCAACCAGAAGCGTTTTTACAAACAGCTTATAAAGAAGGCTGATAGCCGTTTTGATAAGCATTTAAAAGATTTAAAGGAGAAAAACAATGGGTAGAAATGTAAATGACATTATAGCAGCTTTACCAGCAGACCGCCGCGCCCGTATTGAAAAGCGTGGTCAAGAGTTGATTAACGAACATGAGACTTTGGAAGATATACGTAAAAGCTTAGGGCTGACACAAGATGATCTAGCCAGTGAGTTAAATATAAACCAGCAAAATGTATCCAAGCTTGAAAAACGCTCTGATTTGAAATTATCAACCTTACGCGGCTATATTGAATCTATGGGCGGCGAACTGGATATTATAGCCAGCTTTCCTGATCGTCAGCCTGTATCTTTGAACAGAATAGGCCAAGGCCAAGAATAAAGCCATACAGGTTTTAAAGAAAGAATTGAAGTCATGACCAAAGCAGGAGAAGGGATATTAGCTGGTGTAAGAGATGCCCTTGCTATGGCAAAAGGTGACAAAAGCCGTGGCCGCACTTACACGATCATTAACTCTAAAGCCAATTCCTTAAAAACTAGAGACACGAACGAAGCTATCCCTAAAACCGACAAATGACTCTTTGACTTATAAAGCATCGACCAGGCCAATGCATACAACCCCCCTGCCCCTCATATCAATTTCTGGCTGTTCCATACGTCCGTATATCATTTAAAAATATTTTTGCTCCATTATTTGCAAAGTGAAATGCGACATGAAAACGAGCTACACTTTTTGCGTGTAATTTGCTCTATATATAGTTTCCAGAATAATTATAGTATTCAGATTTTCCTATAAAATAAGCTTCTTTTTTGATGGTTGTACCATTCATATCTTCTTTGGGGGTTGGTAGTGGTCTGCACCGGCGTTCTTTTTTTTGCTACGCTAGATTCGTCAAAATGATTTTCAATGACGCAATTTCCGTTGATCGTTCCGATCATTCCACCGCGAAAAGACAAATTACTATGAAAATAATTTTTATCCTTATCAATTCTCTTCGCATAAGAACGCAAGGTGCGATCTACAAACACTCAAAAAGGAGTATTAAAAATGTCACAACCAGAAATGAAAGCTTACATCGTAAATCCTCGTAAAGATAAAGATGATTACTGGAACGGTATAGGCGGCGCTTTTAAGTTTACTACAAAAGATGGCCGCACCGGTTACAAAGTTCCTTCTCTAAATGTAGTAATCATGGAGCCAAAAGGTGAAGATGATCTGGCAGACGCAGCCGGCGATACAAACCCAGACATCGATGTTGAAGAAATAGAAACAGTGGAAGGTGAGGCGTAAGCCTCACCCCTTTTCTTTGGTGAGTGCGGTTTACGATGAGTATATACACAATTTCCGCTCTCTATATCACCGCTATATACTCTGTATACATACTTTATTGATTATCCACAGGGAATCGTGCATAGTATGTGTATCGATTCTGCATTTTCCAGAGAATCGGCGACTATCTAAATACTCTTCTTTCAACGTCTGAAAGGAAAATGACCTAAAAAAGAAAACTCGCCAAAGATTGACGAGCTTCTTAAAAATTCTGTAAGGCTATGCCTCGATGTGACAATCCCAGCATGGCTGTTTTTGACAACGGATGCAAGTAAAAAATGCATTTTTCCGCACAGGATTTTTATGGCTTAATTTTAAGCGGGTTTTCTCCAACCACAGGAGAAGCATATGTTGATGCAAGATCAACCCTACCAAGGCAACGCGCCTTTTCTACCATCATTTAACCCCCCTATTCCTGCCGCCAAAAAGCATGGTGGCCGTGTATCTTCCCCCAAATATCGCGCCTCACTGGAACAAGCCCAGGACTTTGAAGGGCTGGAAGACGATGTAAAACGCTATGACCTTCTCACACTGGTAAAGCGTGCCGGTAAAAGCGCTGGATTCACGAAAAGCATGATCGCCCTGCTCGAATATTATATGGGCTACACCTGCGATATTGACTGGCAAGAAGGCCAATCACCTATCGTTTATCAGGCTCTGGTTAATACGGCGCGGGATCTTGACCTTTCAGAGCGCCAGATTCAAAATCTGGAAAAACAGCTTTTTGAAATTGGCGCGATTACATGGAGTGATAGCGGCAATTACCGGCGGTACGGCCAAAGATGCAAGGAAACAGGCATGATTTTACATGCTTGCGGCATTGATCTAACCCCCCTCGCCTATTTAAAGCCGGTTCTTGAAGCTAAACTGCGTGAAAAAGAAGAGCTTGATAAGGCGTGGAAGGAAACCAAACGTCAGATTTCATGGTACAGAGGGCAAATTCGCGGCGTCATTGCCGAGCTTTCAGAGCGTGAAGCCCTCGCAGCCAGTGATTTTCAAGCCCAGTATGATCAGATTGCCAAGCCCATTCGCGGCCATATGAGCCTTGAGACACTTCATTCCCATCTTACCAAGCATAAGGAGCTTCACAGCGGCGTTATTCAGCGCCTTGAAGAGCTTTTGTCTTGTGAACAATTAAGTGGATTGTCACAAAAAACTTCGTCCAAAGACGAAAAAAACTGCGCTCACAAAGAGTCTACTAAAAATCCTAAAATTAATAAATTAATTACTAGTAGGACTTCGTCCAATTGCCTTCAGGGGGCGCGTAGTCGGATTTCAGAGGATAAGACCGAAAGGCCGGTGCGTGAGGATAGAGAGGAAAAGAGCATAGCTCAAAGCACCGGCATAGGAAATGTTACAGGAAAGCAGCTTCTACATGCAGCAAGCTCTAACTTTAAAAAATACCTTTTCCATCCGGAGGACGCGACATTGGACGAGCTGGTTACAGCAGCAGAAGCCTTAACCGGTGATCTGGGAATTAGCAAAGCAAGTTGGCTGTTTGCTTGTAATAACCTTACGAAATATAACGCTATGATTTGTGTTTTACTGACAGATCAGGGCCTATTCCGCGAAGAAAACAAGGTGCGCAAACCACAAGCTTACTTCAACGGCATGGTGAGCCGCGCCCTGCGCCGCGAATTACACCTTCAAAAGTCGGTCATGGGGATCTTAAAGCGTGAAAATGAGGCCAAATATGCGGCGTAACCCCTGCACTTCCCTTTCTAGTTTCCATGTGTTTGTTGAAGCCTTATTGTTTCTTCATGAGAACGCTTAAATATAGGATAAACAAGGCTTTGAGCATCCCAAAAATCGGCCTTTTGAATAGCCCATGGTCTTTCACCAGCCGACAAAACAATAATTCGTTTGTGTGGGTCATGGCGCCCAAAATATATTGCCGTTTCTTGAGGCGCGACCAGATCCATTTCCTGCAACGATAACGAATTGGTTTTATCTTTTTCAGATTGCGATATTTTAGGTGTTCTCATTTTACCCAATCGTTTAGAAATATATTCCAAAGTTGTCATGTCTGAATTGTTGTAAAATGTTATCAGGCCGCAGTTTCCAACAAAAGTTTCCCACGCATCACTATAGAGATTTTTAATTTGCGGCAAATCCTGGATCACACACCAAAGCCGGATATCATACGGAGAACCAGCCACTAAACCGGCCGCGTCCTTTAAAATTTCTAACCGGCCTATTGCCGTGGCAAACTCGTCCAAAATGAATAAGGTTTGCAATCCGGTTGCTGTTTCCGGTTTGCCAATTTCCCAATCTGGCGGCAGTTTGGCCTTGGCATGTTCCATTTCTGCAATGGACAGCACCAAAAACATTCGCAACCACCCACTACAGATTTTAAGCTTACTTGGCGGTAAACAAAGATAAATGGACGTGCCGTTTTCATTCTCTTTCAGATCCGCGAGGTTAAACGTTCTATCATATTTGCCAGCTCTTAAAATATTCTGCATCTGTCTATAACGGATAAAAGAGACATGCCGCCGCGCCGTTGATAGCACCCCGCTCCGCTCTTTTGGTGAACGCTCTCCAATATCCGTAGCGGCCGCAAAGATCAAAAAGGAAAGATCTTCACAATTAATAGCTATTGTTTGGTTTTCATCATTGGCATGATGGCCGGCTCTTGCTTCTAACAGCCGCGCATTGTGCTGCATTTCCTTGATTAAGCCTTCAATCCCTGTGTAGGTTATTGGGTTGCCATCGTTGTCTTCAAGACGTTTTCCGTCCTTATCCTTGGGCTTATATTCAGATCCCAGGGCAATTAGTTTGTATACAGTCACCAGGTCACGGTTTTTTTTGTATAGTAAGCATGAGCAAACATGCATGATCACCCCTTCTATCAATGTATGTGCGGAATCATCCCAAAACGGATCTTTAATATTCTGGTTACGAACGACAAGAGATTCAGCCAGTTTTGAGGCGTAATCTACAGTTTGCGGGTTGTCTACAGTCATGTTCACCAGAGGGTTAAAATACGCCCTGTATTCTTTGGCTTCATTTTTAACCATTTCTTCCGGATCGATAATGTAAACGTCCTGCTTTAATTCTGTATGTCTGATAAAAGCGGTATCCCGCGCAAGCTCTGATTTAACGTCAATCGCCACGACAGATGATTTATGGAAGAAGAGATTGTTTTTAAGGTTTACCGTTTTTCCTGATCGTGTGCCGGCGACAGTCATAATATGCATATTGTCTTTTACTGAAATCAGACTGTCATCTATTGCCCCAACAATAATACCGTCATGATCTGGCTTTAAAGTTCCGTAGGTTTTTTTGATTTTTTCCGGTTCAAGCCATCTTGTAGGATTCAGAACGCGGCCCGTTTTCTTCTCGAATGCCAATTCTGTTTTCATTCGTGGCAATGTTTCGTAGTAATCTGACATTGTTAAGCCCCCTTCTCTATTCCGCCCTGAAAGCTGTTTTAAATCATTTTGTGTATACAATATGATAAGAGCAGTCATAGCAAAACACCCCTATCAAGTCGATAAGGGCGTTAAATTATGTTTTTTGGGGTTTAAAAGCTCGTACAGGCGGTTTAATTGCCAGATGCAGGATTTATCGCTGAAAGTTGGTTTGATGTGCTGTTGAATGAAATCAGGCCCGAATGGACAGCATAAGCCCCGACCGCGCCAAAGATAATTAACATCATCACGAAAACAGCAACCATGCCCCCTGCTTTGCTTTTTCCACCAACAGCAGCCACGTTCACGTCTGCATTGTCGTTTTCGTGAGAAGTTTCGGTTTTCACATCTTCAAATACAGGCTCAGATGGGTTCACATGGATTACATTATCATCACGACCAAATGGGCTTTTTATATTTTCTTTTGTTTGATCTGCTAACAGCAATATAACGTCTCTAAATTCTTTGGATTCTTTACTTCGTAGATGTTCCAAGGTTTTGTAGTCTTTATTGACTTCCCTTAAATCTTCATACCGTTTTTCTGCGAGAGCATCTTTTTCTTCATACCGTTTTTCAACGGATTGTTTATCGTTCTCTAGCTTTTCAATCAGTTTGTCTTTTTCTTCATTCGCGGTTCTTAGACTGGCGTTTTCAATCAAAGTTTCTTGGAGCTTTGATTGCATATCATTCTTTGATGTGCCCCCTGCCCCATTATTTGTTGTTGTGCTTTTCTTGGCTGCTGATTTCTCTGCAGCCAGGGCTACGGCTTTTGTCACCTTTTCTTTTTGTTCTTCATCATACAAATCAGCCTTACCCCGTTTGCCAACGGGTGTAATAGTTCCATTAGCTTTAAGTTTTCCTATGAAGTTTGGATGAACACTAAATTCAGTGGCGAGTTCGCGGCCTGTGTATTGTTTTTCCATATGATCTCACCTTTTTTTATATTAAGCAGTTAAAAACGCATTTAGATAATACCTTTTTAAGCATGTACACGCCAGCCAATAGTTGAAAATGTTCACATGAACTCTGATTAAAAGTTTATGGTGGTACATACTTCGTATATGATAGCCCTATATATACGCTACGTAAGCAACTGTAATTAAATAATATTTTATGTATAGCATATCATGGGGCGTATATAGAAGGACATGACATATGCACCCCGCATAGCATAAAGGGTTTATACGGTTGTACATACTGGGCAGTTTCAATTAGGGCCGAATTTCAACACTAAAATCTATGTATATATAGGGCATGAACTTATATATCATCCCCGTGTCTATAGACATGACTTGTGCATTATTGTTGTATAAACTCTATGTATATGTACACCCAATATATTGATTTAATTAATAAAAATAATAAATGATATATATAAGGTATGTCATTTTTTATATATACCGTATGTACACACCTGTATATAAAATCCTTTTTGTTTGAGTGGTTTAGGGCAGGGCGTTGATATGGGAGTTTAATAGGTTTTTTTGAGTGTGATAAAAGAAAGCTTCCTGTAACCGGATGGTAGCAGAAACCTTGGAGCAGGAGAGGTGTGTCAAAAAAATAGGACGGCAAACATAGCGTTGCTCGTTTCCCGATTTTGAGGGAGCGCAGCAAAGCTTTTGCACCCACATTTTTGTTTATACGCCGTTCCTGCGTAAAGATAATGTACCGCCCGCGTTACGGGCTTTTTTTGCATCTGGCGATACTTTTCTGTTATAGTATTAGTATACTTCGTATTTAAGCAAGCCATGTATTGTTATCACAATACAGCTTGGAAAGGGGGAACGCCCCCATTTCATCCGCGTTAAGAACAGGAAAATAAACATGACAGAAAGCAAAATTATCATTCCAGAAGAACTCGGTGAATTTAACGATTACACTCGGTTCAGGCATTATGATTTTGAAAAAGACTACGGTAAAACCAACGCGCAAAATGCCGGCTTTGGCAATAATCTGTCAGCCTGGATCAGACACAGCGCATATTTCAATCCGGAAACAGGCACGTCATTTGATCAGCCGCGCATGTTCAGGATCTTACCGGATGATGCAAAATTGTTAGCCAAAACAAATTTTCAGCTCGTTAAGATTGGAACGAACTTCAATCAAGCCATGCCTCGTATTCATGAATTAATCGTGCATGATAACAATTTGCTTTATTCGCGCATGGAAGAGGCAGCTCACGATGTTAAAACATGCTGCGCTCAAATAATGCGCGTAGTAGGGAACACGTAATATGATTTTCAAACAGAGCATACGCGGCTTTACAAGCGAACTGGCGAAACACCTAACCAAGCTCGATGAAAACGAGAAAGTTCGGTTTGTGAAGGCCAGTAAACATTTTCAGTCTTTTGAGGGTATGGGCTTTACTCCAGAGCAGGAATTAAAGCTGTACTTGGCGCAATATGATCTTATGGCGGCAGAGCATAAGAAAAACCATAAACACGTTAATCATGTGAGCTGCAACCCCCATCCGGACTATGAACTTGATGAAATCCAGTGGCAGCGTGTCTGGGAAGTTTACGAGCAAGAATATGATCTGCCAAAGTATGAAAATTTTGATGGTGAAGACGAAGCGATCTTTCAGGAAATCGAACACACCAAAGAGGGCAGAAAACACCGCCATAGACCATATTATGCGCTCGATGAGCAGGGGCGTTATATGCGGATCAATCATAATTATGTCCGGAATGAAAAGATTGCCCGGATGCTTGAATATGAGTTTGGCCACAAACTGACCAAAGGCCGGCATAACAGAGCCGTTCATAGTTGGCTTATGAAAGGCAATGAATTTGAGCGTGAAGTTGCACAGGCTATGGAAGAGGCGGGGCTTATGTATGAAGATCGGCCGGTTGCAGAACACACGCTCCAGGATAAACAGATTACAGAGCGTACCGGCCTTGACCGGAAGACCGTTAAAGAATTTGTATTGGCTGCTTATGAAACAAGTGATAACGGCCGCGCTTTTGAAAATGCACTGGCACAGCACAATATTTTCTTAGCGCAGGGCGATACAGGATCAAAACGTAGTGATGCTGGTAAATTCATCATTGTTGACGATGCCGGCACACCAGTTGGCTTATCCAAGTGCGGTGTGAAGGTTAAAGAGTTCAAAGAAAAATTCCCTGATATCAAGCCAGAATATTTGCCGACCGTGAAAAGCGTTAAAGCCCATATTAAAGAACAGCAAAAAGACAATGATACTGACAGGGGCGAGCAGGGGGGTGATACCGATATCAGAAGGAATTATAAGGGCGAATACCAGGCTTTGCGGGAACTTCAAGATACTGAATGGCAGGATATCAAAGAAGCTGCAGAACGCTATAAAATTATTGATGAAGGAAAGTGGCGTGAAACACAGGATAACTGGAAGCGGTTTAATGCAGAAAAAGCGCCCTTGCTGGAAAAAATTGATCGAAAATACCAAAAGCGCAAAGAGAAGGCTAAAAAGAAATTCAAACCACGTTGGAGAAAATTATTCAGAAAGCATAATGCGGATCTGCAACGGGCAACCCTTGGCAATATGAATATCAGTCAAAAATTAATATTGATGTTCAGATACCGTAAAGAGATCCGGCAGCAATACGGCCGAAAAGCTTTTGGCAAATATTTTAGATTCTGGTTAAACCGCCAAAGACAAATGGAAGTTGTGATTGATAGGCATCGAGCAGATAAAGAGGCTCTTATGAAGACCTATATCAAAGTTCTTGAAAAAGAGCGTGAGCTGGTCATGAAAAAAACGACAGTCGGGAGAAAATTTGAAGCTCTTAGACAGCATTATAAAGGGCTTTCTGAGATCAATGATAAGATGCAGAAAATCTTGCGCGAAGCCAGAAAACAAGCCTATGCACAACAGAAAATTCGTGACAAAAAGCGGCGTGATGCGCTATCATTATCCATCAAAACCGATATTGTAAAACGCACTGGCAAGCCGCCAAAGGCCATCCTGCCAAGTCACGATATACAATTTAATAAAGGCAATGATCGGGGCAGGGATGATGATTATGATCGTTAGGAAATTAACCAATAGAGGAGAATGGTAAATAATGGAAAAATTTGAACGTGTAGAAAAGATCCGCGCAAAGATTGAGCAAATGGATTATACGCCGGTCACTGGCGATGCTTTGCAGCGTCTTCAATGGCGTACGCGTCAATCAGCAGCCAAAGAGCAAAGTTCTATTTCTGAAAGTGGTAGCGAAACCTATGACGCAGAAAAGGCCGCGTTTCAAAAAATGCTGGTAGAGGTCGGAGCAACACCAGAAATTCTCGACTTCGCCACTAAGGAAATGGTCAAAGACAAGTATGGAGCTACCTATCAATAGAATTGTGAATGAATGAAACCATTAAATGAAAAGCACTATAGGGATGGTTATCTTATTCCTGGCTCAAAAGACGCATTGCGGAACAGGCTAGGATTAACGAATAAAGCTGATATTGAAGGTGCGGTCAGTTACCATGCTTCACAACAAGAGGCTATCCCGTTTACCAAATTTGCGGTTTCATATAAGGGTTTTCGTGGATTACACCGCCACCTATACAATGATTCCTACGAATGGGCGGGGGTGGATCGAAGCGAATATACTGTTCTCAGTGATAAATGGGTACAGAATGACAGTTTTCAGCCGGTCTTGGCTCTGTCAAAGGAAATTGGTAAACAAATCTACGAATTTAAAAAATCTGATCAGATCAAGCATGACTGTGCGCGGTATTGCATGGAATTGAGGGATGATCTTTATCAGTCCAGTAAATCAGGACAAATCAATGAAGAGGATCTTGCAAAGCATTTAAGTGTGTTTGCTGCAAAGATGAATTGGGCGCATCCGTTTAGGGATGGGAACGCCAGAACGATTAAGAATTTTATTGCCTATACAGCAGAAGAGTCTGGGTACAGCCTAGATTTTGAGTATGACATGGGAAAATGGGAGCTTACGCGCTATCAGGCTTCCCATGAAAATACAGAAAAATCGATTATTGCTGCAGCAGAGCCTTTAGCGGATCTGATCAAAGAGAATCTAGAGCCGCTTGATCGTAGGGCGTCAGGTAAATCAAAAGAAGAAATTGAGCCATCAAATAAGCGTGTTAGTGCTGTTTTTGCTGAAAAAGAACAACAAGCAGAGCAGGAATTAAAGGAACAGCCCAAAGACATTATTGCCAATGAAAACAAAGTTGAAAAAAGCAGAGCCTTAGAAAAAGACACAAATATCATTCAAATTGCCGATGATATGAAAGGTCATATTGATAAAACCCGCAGCTTTAAAAACGAGCTTGAAAAGCGGGTGGAGGAATACGCCGCGCAAAATCCTGACCATGAACCCAATATTATAAAAGGTGCTGTCTATAGCGTGTTTAATAGCCTCAATGATACATCGATGTACGATTATCAGCAGTTTGTGTTTAATCAACCGCAAGACCAGCCTTTACAAAAACTCGCGCCTGCAGAGCCGAAATTTCCCGAAGAATGGGATATGGGGCTTGTGAAAGATAGTATTATTGATCACGCCCATGTTTATGCTGCCGCAAAGATTTTGGACATGCAAAGCCAGCATATGAAGCAGGCTCTAAACCCGCCAGATCCTTTCGACATAAAAATGGTTGAGCTTAAAGTGAGGCATTATAAAGATCTTGAACAGGAATTAGATAAGCGTCTGGATGCTCGTTTATCCCAAAAGCCAGAGATTGACCGGCACGCTTTAGATCAGATTCGGATGGATTATATTGATAGGACGGTTGAAAATCCTGAAAAAATTAAGGACTTTATTGATCCTATGGAGTTTCAGAAAGCGCGGATACCCAAAGAGCCAGCTCAAGACCAAATTCAATCAATAGACGCTCCGAATAAGCCCATTCTGCCAAGTCATGATATTGTTATAAACAAAGGTGACAAGGATCGTGGCCGCTAATAAGCTTTTGCAATTTTTCTGAAAACCTGATTCAATAGCAATGTGACGAGGCGTAAGATCCTCAATAAGCATATTTGAGTCTGTATTCACAACACAAGGCTCTCTCATACCATTTATGGTCGAGAGGGCGGTGGAATGAAACAGCCGCTCTGCGGTAAATACGCCGCGCACCGGTTTATTGGTGATCTTAACCTCTTGGCTGCCAATGGGCAGGCTTCGTCAAATTGTTAATATTTGATGGAGCAGCACCCATGACCGGTATCCTTAATTATCCTTCTATACGATTAATCCGCAAAACAATAGGCGCGGGATCTGGGGCGAAACGCACCATATTGTTTGCTGCAATAATCTTTTATATAGGAGTTCATACAATGACATTTGCACAAGAAACAGCACCCAATAATCAGGAAGCCGTGAAGGCATATCGTGAGGGCTTGCATCTTATCAAGGATGAAGTGGCTTTATCTAAAAAACGCATTGAAGAAGCTACTACACATCTTAATGAAGATCAAAAAACAGACCTTTTTGATAAACTTCACGCTTCTTTAATGGCGCCGGAAGATACCCTTTTGCTGGCAAAATATGGTCAGGCTGCAATCGATTATAAAGTGGATGGCGCGGCATTAATGGTTGATCGGCAAAACCAGTTTAAGTATATAGATTATTACAAACGAATTGAAGAAACCAAAACAAGTAATTGATAAATAACAATATTATAAATAATCGATACGGCTTGTATTGGAATATATTATCTAACCTAATACATGAAAAAAGGGTTGAGCCCATTGCTGGATTCAACCCTTTCCCCAGATAAAGTGACCAAAGGTCGGCCACAAAAGATGTTTGGTCAGTGCAGTGTAAGAGGGTGTTTTGGGTAGATAGTTTCTGCGCGTGATTGAACATCTTTTGGTGCCTGGTTCTGGTCTAGAGTTTCGCCAAGCGGTAAATCATTGAAGCTATAAGCGGTCGGTGATATATGAATATTTTTAATAGCGATTCCGCCTAGCATTATATTTTCTTCTTCTCCTTTTTCGTCAACGGGTGTGATGTAAATATTGCAGTTTCGGAATTTCTTAACGCCGAGCATTTCAAGGATTCCGTCAAATCTGCAAATAACATTCATCAAATCTTCGTTACTATTGATTTCGTGCAAGCGTATTCTCATCGATTTTATCCTAATGAATTGTGTCGGGTTCGTATGTCAAGATCTCGGCCCTTATCATTTGCCACGCTGATTGAAGTTGCGCCAGAGGATCTCTGCTATAAAGCAGGGTGTTATATGCACTGGCTTTATATAGCTCCGAGACAATTAAATCAGGGTCAAAGTTGTCTGCGATAAGGCGGCTTACTGTGTCTCTAAATTCATTTGAAATTGTTTCAATCTGTGGCAGTTGCCAAAAGCCGGTAGAGCTTACTAAAATGCTTGTCTTCGTATCCATTGTTCAAGTTTCCTAACGTTTGTACCCTCTATGACCGTAAGTATATACAACCTAAAGTTACCATAATATTAACAGCACAACTTATTACGGAAAAATCACCCATTGGAAAGCATTTATTAACATAATTATATTATGGTTGTTGTAAATTTAATGAGGGTTTTACAGTGGATACACAGCCAGTTATTGAAGATAATAACATTTATGCCGCAATCGGGGCAGGGAACATAAGCCAGGCTTTGCTTATTAAATTGTCCTCTGGAAGTCTCAGTAGTGGCCTTATGCGCATGGACGGTTCTCAACTATCAGATGCGGATAAATCAAAGGAAGATCAGCTCAAATCTATAGATAAGCTTATCCAGCATATTTACATGCAGGAGCAATTACAGGCATATCAAGCCTCGTATGATCAAACATATACCCTTGTGCATTCAGAATTACTCAAAGCCCAAACCCGCGTTGATCAACACACGGCGCATTTAACAGGGGCCGAAAAAGAAGATCTCTTTGAATCTTTGGATGATGCTATCGATCATCCAGAAAATACCGAGATACAGGCCGGTTACGCCATGAAAGCTATTGATTATGGTGTAGATGGTGCGGCTTTGATGGTTGACCAACAATCCGTAAATGAATTGAGTGATATGGTTATCAAGCTTGAACAGCTAAATCCGGAAACTACAGATGCTTCAAATATTCACGAGGAAACTACGCAGGTAATTTCAGAAATGAGAGAAGATGCTTCTCGTTCTGCGGATAATAGAGAGGAAAATACTCTTTCAGTACAGGATAGATTGAACGCAGCTATGGCAGAACATAATCCCGCGCAAGATCGTTCATCCGTAGCAAGTCGCGTAGATAGTCCGGATCAGAAGGTTTCAGCTCAAAATGATTTTAACACCGGCGCTGCGGGGCAGGGCGCAGATCTCGATGTTTCTATTCCTGATCAAAAAGTCGTAGCAGATAATAGTTTTACGCCTTAATCAGAAAAAATACTTTCTAAATCGTTGACATCATATCCTGCCATTTTCAGTAATGGGTATAACATGTTTTTATAAAGCAATGAGCCGTTTTCGATCTGATAAATGGCTACTTTGTTTTTATACTTCTGAACGTTTTCTTGATCGTAAATATTGGGTATTGAAATGCCGGATTCTGTAGAAAATATTTCTTGTTCAAAAACTCTATCTAGTGTGTGTATATGGTTTCTTGCATTTAGCGTTAAAACGTCTAGGTATGATTCAAGAGATTTGTTATTGGATTGGGCATCAAAATTGAGAGATTTTTTTAAAAACATATAATCATCATAGCTATAAAAATGTCGCCAGATGGCCGTTGATATAACGCTTTTGATACTCACATTATATAATTTCCCTATTTCTTTTAAATCCTTGTAAAAGTCTTCGGTTAAGGATTATTAGATCACACGCGCAGGCCATCGTGAACGAAACCGCTACAGCTTTCCAATGCAGTAGCGAAGAAGCAAAGATGAAGCTTATTAACGGCACAGATCATCTTGAACTCGCCATCAGGTGGCTTGTTAAAGGTCTGTCCGCACCGCGCACCTATGACCTTGAGAATGTGGAGGAC
>JAJFIM010000312.1 GCA_021774995.1 Alphaproteobacteria bacterium
TCCGCGTCGGTATAAGCGGCCATGCGGGGAAACCATTGAGCGATAGCATGGATGTCGTTATCGTCTTCTTCAAAATGCTCCCATCCTGAGCGCGCTCTAAATAGCTTTCCCTCAGCAATGATATAATCCCAATCGATCGAAAACTGAACGCGTTGGCCCGGTGCAAGTGGGCGTGGCAAATCAATGCGCATCAGAGTGTCAACAATCGTGAACGGTAAGTCATCGCCGGCGGCGTCTTTAACGAAATGAATATTATGGCCGCCGCCAAAATCTCTTTCCAACTCCAATCGCACACTGCCATAGCTCAGCTTTTCAGTGCTTCGCGGTTGACTGCTTAGATTTGAAAGAGAATCTGCGCGAAAACGATTTTGATCTAACTGCACCCAAAGATAGGGCAATGTATCGGGAGAATTATTCGTGTATGTAATATCTTCCGATCCAGACAAGACGTGCGAGCGTTCATTTATTTCAACCGCAATATTGTAATCGGCGCGCTGTTGCCAATAGCGCGGTCCCGGCGCCCCGGAAGCCGTCCGGTAGTCATTTGGGGCAGGTAGAATTTGATCAAGTTGATGGAATTTATCATCAAAAGGGGTTGGCGCCGTCTGGGCCATTAGTGCGCCCGTAGGCAACATCAACAGAAAAAGCGTAGCAAAAATACGTCCCATGGGGTCTCTCATATGAATAATAGTGATGGTTGTTCAGAAATCAGGCGAGAATCTCTAATAAATAGCGTCTTTTCCGGTGGAGTACAATTTTCAATTGTATAAGAGTTTCTAGGCGATTCTCCACTTAGAACCGGCCATTTCAGGCACTTTTTCTTAGCCCACCCTTAATTTGAGAAATTCCTTTTCACACACGCTCCAGCGCGCGCGAAAGCGCCCTCGCCCAAAACTAACGTCTCAGGCAATTTCTTTGGCAATGCCTTCAAAATTACCAGTTTTGCGTTGCCGGTAGAGATTTATTTCCTCAGAAAGCTTGAGTGACGCCACCGCCAAAAAATTACACCGCTTTTTTGCGCGCGGCGTTGATATCATCAAGCGTCTCTTCGTCCACTTGTGCGGCGTCTCTCTTTTTGGCTTCCGCAATAATACCCTTGAGAGCAGACCTCAAAAATGGTCGCGGAATACCGCTTAATTTCTGACACGCTTCTTTTGTGAATTTTACATTCTCGTCTAGTCGATTTGCCAAGTAAAAAACAGCTTGCACCGGCGCTCCCGCTTTTTGAGGTATAGGAATGGCAAAGGGCTCTTTATGTTCAGCAAACCAAAAATTTGCGCCATCACGAAACCCGTAAAAAATTGGCATGCTGGGAAAAATCCCGCCCTCGTCAAGATGCTTCCTATTGCTTTCTTTTAAGAGAATATTGTTAATTCTGAGAACAAAATGGGACTCACCGTGATCCCGCTCTCTGTTGGGCGCCGTTTTGATCTCGGTACTGTCATCCAAGATGCATTCAAAAACCTGAAAAGCTTCTTGAACAATCATGGGATAGTTCGGGTCTGCGCGAAGAGCTTTAGTGGGCGACGGAACGAGTGTAAAATCGTTCTCTTTTTGCTTTTCTTTCGCCGACTGGCCAGGATATCCCAACAACGCCACATTATTGAGAGCGCGTCTGTCAAATTCAATATAGTTCAATGCACATCGGCCCGCTCGCCTCAGATTATTAGCGGTTCCCGAACTTGATCGGCTAATCAAAAGTAAGGAATGCTCGTCAGCCACGCTAAAAGGGAAGACGAGAGCATGTGGTCCGATGCCTGTTCGGCCACTTTCATCCACCGTCGTGATAAGCGCAAAGGGCAGAGGAAAGAAAGACGAACTTTGATAAAAATTGTCAAGCGGTTGCAGGCTGACAAACGCTTCATTTTTGGATGCAGCAGAAAAATGAGCCATAATTCAGACTTCCAACAATGATATGTTTTACAAACATAAACCTTGTTTAGCCCGACTGTAATGCGACAAGGAATCGCACTTTTTTTGCATGCGATGAGTTAAAACGCTCTCCGCCATATACAAATGATCATTAAAACGACCTCGTTGGGGCGATGTCTTCAGCTAGCACTTTTATATCAACCGGTTCCGCGTTGTTTGTGATAATTGCCTTTTTACGCAGAAACCGAAGAAGCGCCGCCTTGCCAATTCGCGACCCCCCCAGACCGGAGCAATTGAACGCCGTCTTTTCGGCGTCGCGCAAAATCGCATTCGTCAATGTCGTGTCCATTACGCTGACGGCGCCAGCATTGAGTTGCGCGGCGATGGCTTCGGCTTCTTCTTGACCTCCTGCAATGACAGCCGCCGATAAGCCAAAACGCGTATCATTGGCTAGACGGATCGCTTCATCCAAACTTGAAAACGCCATAACCGGCATCACCGGGCCAAATGTTTCCTCAACCATGACCTTCATATTGTGAGTGACGTCCGTCAGCACAGTCGGGCGCAGCCATTTGCCTCCGTTCAGAGTCAACACCTCCCCGCCAGTCCGCAAATTTGCGCCTTTGGCGAGCGCGTCTTCTATTTGTTCAGCGATGATGGCGGCCTGTTTTCCGAATATGAACGGCCCTACATCTCCTTTACGCATTTCAGGATACGACAATTCTAATTGCTCGGATTTTTCGACCAGGCGCGCGACAAAGGCGTCATGAATAGCCTCGTCCACATAAATACGTTCAATAGAAAAACAAAGCTGTCCCGTCGCCCATACCGCGCCGCGAATGATTGCCGTCACAGCGCGATCTATGTCTGCATCCCGCGTAACGATTACAGGATCTTTACCGCCCAACTCTAAAAATGCCGGAATGAAATTTCCCGCCGCGGCCATGCCCACCTTACGCCCCGTGGGCACGCTTCCCGTAAAACAAAGAAAATCAACATGCTCAATAATAGCCGCGCCTGTTTCACCATCCCCTGTTACATAGGACAATACAGCATCAAGCTCCGGCACTCTTGCTATGGTCTCACGAACAGGTTCGATGAAACGGGGCGTAATCTCACTTGGTTTTATGATTGCCGCACATCCCGCCAGTAAAGCCGGCACTGCATCAATAGCTGACAGCAAGAACGGCATATTCCAGGGACTGATCACCCCCAAAAGCGCATAAGCAACATATTGCTGGCTAAAATGAATGTTTGGATTAAAGCTTGAGCGGCCTTGATCGGGTTGGAGAATTTGCGGAGCCATCTCGCACCACCCTTGAATCGCGCCCGCTACATTTTCCGGCGCTTCAGCCGCCAAGCGCCACCGGCCCGTATCAACAGCCAAGGCTTTCGTGATCGTGTCTTTGTTCTTTATGATTTCATCAGCCCATCGTCTCATGACCTCTATGCGAAAGGTGAGCGGAGAAGCGCTCCAATCCGATTGAGCAAGGCGCAATGTTCTGCACCGGTCTTCTATCTCGGAATCCGACAAAGCCATGATCTGATAATCCGTTTGCCCTGTTCGAGGATTTTGAACCTGTATCTCTTTCAGCACTTTTTTTATTTTCCTCATCAAAGTGTTGGACGCCCAACTTTACTGCGCTCCTCAGCGCTGTGAAACTATTCGCATATCATAAGTTACATGCACCTGAAGGCAAAGCAACTGACTTAAGATTTCTGTACTATATAAGCGATTAAGTGACGGTCCATGACGCGATCCATTCGAATAAATTCCCATCGCCGTCATCCTCACTGAACTGGTGCGCGAGAGATAAAAAACGGGGATAAAATTCTGCCGCGTAAGGGCCGCGCAGGACGGGGTTATCCACGCGCATGGTCCATTTTTGCATCAAATCGGGTGCATCCCGGGCGGGCGCCGGGAACGCCCCGGGTGCATGACGGAGAAAAATGCGCGCGCTATGGATTCCCGCGCACCTTATCCACGAAGTTCTTTAGATTTATCCCCGGTGCGCCTCCCTCTCACTCAATTATCATTTCCGCGTAGACGAAAATCCAGGGGCGTCAAATTGGCGTGAGACTAGAAATGGGTTTTTTATCAAATCCGGGTAATATAAGGTCCGGGAACCGGGATGACGGCCCATTGAAAGTTTTGACCTTAATCCATGATCTTCTGTATAATGATTAATATAACAATCATACTATTGCCGCCTCACGGCGCTATCGCGGGGCCAACCCTCGCCTCACTCCCAACAATTTAGACCCTATTCATTCTTATAGACCTTGCCGCCTTTCATAACAAAGACAACGTTTTCGAGGAGGCTGATGTCGTCCAAGGGATTGCCGTTGACGGCGATGATGTCGGCCAGTTGGCCAGGCGCGATGCGGCCCCGGTCGTTGATTCCCAAAACTTCAGCGGCATAAGTCGTGGCGCCTCGAATGGCTTCCAAAGGGCTCATGCCATGCGCGACGCGGGCCGTGAATTCACGCGCATTCTCGCCGTGAGGATAGACGCCCGCGTCAGTGCCAAAGGCAATTTTAAGCCCCGCCTCCATGGCTTTGGTAAAGCTGCCCTCCATTTTAGGGCCTATCTCATCCATCTTGGCGCGGATCGGCGGCGGAAGCTGCTCGCGGTCAATGGCCTTTATCAAATAAAGTTGCGGAATATACCATGCGCCTTTTTTCTTCATGAGCGCAGCCGTCGCGTCATCAAGAACAGAACCATGCTCGATCGACGTGACGCCCGCCTCAACTGCGGCGTAAATTCCCGCCGCGCCATGCGCATGGGCGGCGGTGCGCAAACCATGGCGCTTAGCTTCTTCGATGGCCGATTTTAGTTCGTCTAAGGAATATTGCTGCGCTCCGACCGGTCCTTCAAAAGACAAGACGCCGGCCGTGGCGCAAATTTTGATAACCCTGGCGCCGTGCTTTATCTGATAGCGCACCGCTTTAACAATTTCAGCCGCGCCGTCAGCCACGCCATCCCTATAGCTGGTCTCCAGAACGCCGGGCGCAAAACCGGTCACATCGCAATGGCCGCCGGTGATTGAAATCGCGTGTCCTGCGGCCACAACACGCGGGCCCGGCGCATCGCCCCGTTCAATAGCGCGCATCAAAGCGATATCAGAAAACCCCGAGGCGCCAACATCGCGGACCGTGGTAAATCCGGCTCGCAACGTTACATGGGCATTGCGCGCCCCGCGCAATGCATAATCA
>JAJFIM010000313.1 GCA_021774995.1 Alphaproteobacteria bacterium
CGCCGTCGCGCTGGCCGCGGCCAACCGGGTTTTGATGCTGGAGCATGCGGTCTATTCGGTCATCTCGCCCGAAGGGTGCGCGTCAATTTTGTGGCGCGATTCAGACAAAGCGAAAGACGCGGCCGCCGCGATGAAAATCACAGCGCAAGATTTGTTTGACATGAAGATCATCGACCAGGTGATCCCGGAGCCCATGGGCGGCGCGCACCGCGACCCGGTCCAGGCGATTGCCGCCACCGGCGCGGCCATTTCCCAAGCCCTGAAGGAGATGGACGGCTGGACAGCGGACGCCGTGCGCCAGGACCGCCGGGTGAAGTTTCTGGAGATCGGCCGCGCCGGGCTGGTTTAAAAAATTATAGCGGCCAGGCCCAGAGGATGAGGGGTATGCTGACAATCACAATCAATATTTCCAGCGGCAGGCCCATGCGCCAGTAATCGCCGAAGTGATAGCCCGCCGGGCCCATCACCAGCGTGTTGGACTGATGGCCGATGGGGGTGAGAAAGGCGCAGCTCGCGCCGATGGCCACCGTCATCAAAAACGGATCTATGGACAGATTCAATGTCATGGCCACCGCCGCGCCGATGGGCGCCATGATCAGCGCCGTGGCGGCGTTGTTGATGAGGTCGGACAGGGTCATGGTCACCACCATGAGCAGGCCCAGCACCGCCCATACCGGCAGACCGGATGTGATCCCGACAATGTTGCCGGCAATAAGGTCTGTCGCCCCGGTGTTTTGCAGCGCCTGGCCGACGGGAATCATTGCGCCGAGAAGCACGATAATCGGCCAGTCGATATGCGTATAGAGCTCGCGCGTGGGCAGGATGCCGGTCACAATATAGGCAATGATCGCGCCCATAAACGCCACCGCAATGGGCAGAACGCCAAACGCGCTTAAGATTATGGCGAGTACGAAAATTGACAGGGCAGGGATTATTTTTTGCGGTGCGCCCAGTTTTAGGCCGCGCTCGGGCAGGGGCAGGAGGTTCAACTCGGCCAGGGTTTCACCGGCCGATTCCTGATCGCCTTGCATCAGCAAAACGTCGCCGGGACGGAATATCACGTCTTTAATCCGTTTGCGGATGGGCTCTCCCGCGCGCGCGACCGCCAGCAGATGCAAGGTGTAGCCGCTGCGCCGCCTTAAATAAGCGGGGGAGCGCTGAATGATCCGTGATTCGGGGCTGACGACGGCTTCGTAAATTTTGATGTTGTCGGGCTCCAACTCTTCCAGCTTTTGCGGAATTTTCCCGTGCAGCTCCAAGCCGAACTGGTCCATCATCGGCTTGAGGTCGGTGGGGTCGGCTTTGAGGATAATCACGTCGCCGTCGCGAATAATCTCGCGGCGCGCCGGTTTGCGCATCTTGCCGTCGACGCGCAAGCGGCCCGCAACCACAACATCCTCGCCCGCTTCCCGTTCCAGATCGCCGTAACGCTGACCGATGAGGGGGCTGTCCGGTTTGATGCGCACTTCGGTGATGTATTCTTCGATTTGAAAAAGCTGATCCGGACTTTTATGGCCTGAGCGTTCCCGCGGCACCAGCCGCCAGCCGATCACGGCCGTGAAAATCACGCCCATCAGCGCCACCGGGCCGCCGACGGGAGAAAAATCGAACATGCCGAACGGTTGGCCGGTGAGGTCAGCGCGAAACGCGGCGATAATGATATTGGGCGGCGTGCCGATCAGGGTCATCAGCCCGCCCAAGATACTGCCGAATGCAAGCGGCATCAGCACCAGCGCCGGGGGGCGGTCGCGTTCGGCGCAACTGGCCAGCGCCACGGGCAACATGATGGCGATGGCGCCGACATTATTCATGAAGGCGGACGCGATGGCGCAGACCCCGGACATGACAATGATGTGCATGGCCAGGTTTTCGGTAAAAGGCGCGAGTTTCCGGGAGATGACATCGACAATGCCCGAATGATTGAGCGCCTGGCTGATCACCAGAACGGCGGCGACCGTGATCACCGCCGGATGGCCAAACCCGTCGAGCGCGTCGCCTGCGGGCACCAGACCGGCCAGCGTCACCGCCACCAGCGCGGCCACTGCGATGAGGTCATAGCGCCAACGGCCCCAGATGAAGAGGCCCAAACTGGCCCCGAGGATCGCAAAGGCAATCGCTTGGTCGGTGGTCATGGGGCGCTCCCCGCAATTGCGCGAGGGAGATGCATGCTAAACCGTGGCTTTGTCGGATGCATAAGTCGGGCTGCCGTGGCAGTGTTTGTATTTTTTGGATGAGCCGCACGGGCAGGGGGAGTTGCGCGGCACTTTGCCCCAGGTCGCCGGGTCGTCCTGATTAAAGACCGGCCGGGCGCCGGGCGCTGCGCCGCCGGAGGGCTCGGGGCCCATTTCGTTGGCGCCGGTCAGGGGGTCGGTGTGACTCTCTTGCGTTGGGAGCGCAGCGCGTTCTTCCATGGGCGGCTGATCCACCATGATCTGAACTTGCGCCAATTGCTTTGTCACGTCGGTGCGCAGCCGCCCGAGCAGGCTTTCGAACATGGCGAAGGCTTCTGTTTTGTATTCATTCAGCGGATTGCGCTGGGCGTAGCCGCGCAAGCCCACGGTCTGGCGCAGGTGATCGAGTTGCGACAGATGTTCGCGCCAGCTTCCATCGATGGTGCGCAAGAGAATTTCTTTTTCCAGATAGCGCATGACGTCGGGACCGAAATTAGCCGCCCTTTCCGCCATCAACCGGTCCGTTTCGCGTTCCAGCCGTTCCAGGATTTCCTGATCGGCGATGCCTTCTTCTTTCGCCCATGCGTCGACGGGGATGTCCAGCCCAAAGATCTCTTTTGCTTCTTCTTTTAGGCCCTCCACGTCCCATTGTTCGGCGTAGGCTTTTTCAGGTATGTGCGAATTGACGAGGTCTTCCGTAACTTGATGGCGCATATCGGCGGTAATGTCGCTGACGTCTTCCGTCTCCATCATCTCAATGCGCTGTTCGAAGATCGCTTTGCGCTGATCATTCATCACATCGTCATATTTCAGCAGGTTTTTGCGGATATCGAAATTGCGCGCTTCAACTTTTTGCTGCGCTTTTTCAAGCGCCTTGTTGATCCAGGGGTGGACGATGGCTTCGCCTTCTTCCAGCCCCAGTTTTTGCAACATGCCGTCCATGCGCTCGGAGCCGAAAATACGCATCAAATCGTCTTCCAGGCTGAGATAAAATTTGGACCCGCCGGGGTCGCCCTGGCGCCCCGTTCGGCCGCGCAATTGATTGTCAATGCGCCGGCTTTCGTGTCTTTCCGTACACAGAACAAAAAGTCCCCCGGCTTCAAGAGCTTTTTGTTTTTTGTTTTCAACGTCCGCTTTGATTTTTGCGATGGCGGCGTCGCGTTTTTGCCCCTCTTCCATGTCGCCGCATTCCTGCGCCACGATCATGTCAAAATTACCGCCCAATTGGATGTCTGTGCCGCGGCCCGCCATATTGGTGGCGATGGTCACGCCGCCGGGAACGCCCGCCATGCCGATGATCTGCGCTTCTTGTTCATGATAACGCGCATTCAAAACGTTATGTTTGATCTTCTTTTTCTTGAGGCGTTTTGCGAGGGTTTCGGATTTTTCAATGCTGACCGTGCCCACCAGAATCGGCTGGCCGCTTTTGTGGCATTCCTCGATTTGTTCGACAATGGCGGTGAGCTTTTCTTCAGTGGTGCGATAAACCTCGTCGTCTTCGTCTTTGCGCGCGATAGGCAGATTTGTTGGGATCTCCATGACCTCTAACTTGTAGATGTCTTCGAACTCGGCCGCTTCGGTGAGGGCGGTGCCGGTCATGCCGGCGAGTTTCGTGTAGAGGCGGAAATAATTTTGAAAGGTGATGGAGGCCAGCGTCTGATTTTCAGGTTGGATTGCCGCCCCTTCTTTGGCTTCAAGAGCTTGGTGAAGGCCTTCCGAATAGCGCCGCCCCTCCATCATGCGTCCGGTGAATTCGTCGATGATGATGACCTGGTCGTCCTTGACGATATAATCGACGTCTATGGTGAAAAGCTTATGGGCCCGCAGCGCCTGGTTGAGATGGTGCACAACGGAGACGTTCTCTATGTCGTAGAGGTTGTCGCCTTCAAGCATGTCCTTGTCGCGCAACAATTGCTCGATATGCTCATTGCCCTCTTCGGTGAGCGTGACGGTTTTGGCTTTTTCGTCGATCTCGTAATCGGCTTCCACCAGATCCGGGATGACGGCGTCAAGCGCCTTATACA
>JAJFIM010000314.1 GCA_021774995.1 Alphaproteobacteria bacterium
CCTCCGCCATCTTCAACTCAAATACAATATAGGCGCCGGTGAGTGTATTCCACCATATCTGCGTTGATTTGTCACCTGAAGCTCTGGGGTATCCCCGTTTTAAGAAGGATTTTTCTTGAATCGCTCCGCTTATGAACGAGGCCAGGTCAAAACGGCCTTTGGTTGGCCTTTGCTGACGGTTAAAACTTTGCTTGCGTTAGTGCATTCACCATATTTTTGATGTAAAAGTAGAGGTTGCTGAATTTAACTGAGCACAGAGGAACTCCATTGGAAGTTTCAGTCAGGGACAACAACGTCGATCAGGCCCTCAAGGTCCTGAAAAAAAAGATGCAACGCGAGGGCACGTTTCGGGAAATGAAGCGGCGGCGGCATTATGAAAAACCGTCAGAAGTGCGTCAGCGCAAAAAAGCCGAGGCCATCCGCCGATCGCGTAAATTGGCGCGCAAGCTGGTTCAAAGAGAGCTGGAAGGCAAAGCGTGAGGCGTGAAGGCGCATAAATGCCCTTTTTCCAAAGTCTTATCGGTTTCACGGCATATTGATTTCAGATCATTTTGATCGCGTTAACAAAGGGGGCTAATATAGCCGCCAGCGGGCCAGAAGGGGTGTGTGGGGGCCTAAAAGAGTGCGGGGGAGTTTGAGTGCCGTATTTACTGATTGTGGGGGGTCTCGTTCTGCTGGGGAGTGGCGGAGAGGCCATTGTGCGCGGCGCGGTTCAGCTTTCCGGGCGCTTGCATATTTCTCCGCTCCTGGTTGGCCTGTTCATTGTCGCATTGGGGACGTCCTCGCCTGAACTGGCGGTTTCGATTCACGCCGTTCTTCAGGGTAAAGCCGATTTGGCCGTTGGCAATGTCATCGGCAGCAATATTTCCAATCTGCTTTTTGTGTTGCCGATGGGCGCGCTGGTGTTTCCCATCGTTTGCTATCGCAATGTTTTGCAAAGAGATCTTGTGGTGATGCTGGCGACGACGGGTTTTTTGATCTGGCTGTCGTCCAGGGGGATTGTCGGGCCTCTCCAAGGCGGGTTCTTGCTGGGGTTGCTGGCCCTTTATATTCTGTATGCGTTTGTGGAAGAAAAAATTCGCCAGGCCTCCGTGGGAACGTTGCAATTTAATATGGAAGTTCAGGCTGAGCGCGCCGCTCATGTTGACGGTTTAAGGCGCCATGGTTTTGGGTTTTTAGCCGATTTCGCCTGGCTGGCTGGCGGCGCCGGGGCTCTTTATTTCGGCTCGCGCTTTCTGGTGGACGGGGCGGTCGAGATCGCGTCTCTGCTGGGTGTATCGCAAGCGATGATTGGATTGAGCGTTGTGGCTATCGGCACCAGCCTGCCCGAACTGGCCACCGTCCTCGTCGCCTCATGGCGCAAACAGCCGGAAGTGGCCGTGGGCGGCGTCATCGGCAGTAATATTTTTAATATACTGGCTGTGCTGGGCGCCGCGACGTTTGCCGCGCCCGTTATTATTAATCCCCTTTTTGTTTCTTTCGACATGTGGGTCATGCTGGGCGCGGTCCTGATCGTCATACCGTTTATGTTAACCGCGTGGCGTATTTCGCGGGGTGAAGCCGTCATTTTGCTGAGCCTTTATGGGGCGTATTTATATGCTCTCTACAATCATCTTGATTTCAGCATTTTCGAGTTTTAATCCGCCTCTTGGTCTAAGCGCCATGACTTGGCATGGCCTTTGCGTTTTGTATGGCCGGAGAGAAAAATGGTCGCCATACAAACTGCAAATTCACCCAAAATAGTGGTCGCGGCGTTAGCGCAAGCCAGCCGGCGCACGGGCGCTGATTTTGACTATTTACTGAAGACGGCGCAGCGCGAGAGCGGGCTAAAAACACAAGCAAAAGCAAAGACTTCATCCGCCGCCGGGCTATTTCAATTCATTGAGCAGACGTGGCTTGAAGTTGCCCGGAAATATGGCGTGGAGGCCGGGATAGGCCCTTTGTCTGACCAAATTTCAACCAACGCCAAGGGTAGGCATTATGTGTCTGATCCGGCGGTAAAGCAGGAAATTCTTGCCCTGCGCCACGATGCGTCACTGTCGGCGTTCATGGCGGGCAAGATGACGCAAGAAAGTAAAATGCGGCTGGAGAAGGCTATCGCGCGCCCGCTGAAGGACAATGAACTCTATGCGGCGCATTTCCTGGGCGTGAAGGGGGCGGTATCCTTACTCAAAGCCGTGGACAGCACGCCGGAAGCCGCCGCCGCCGGACTGTTTCCGGGCGCGGCGCGCGCTAACAGGCGCTTGTTCTATGACGGCGCCGGGTCACCTCAAACGGTGGCGCAGCTCTACGAGACGTTGACGGGCGCGCCCCCCGGCGCGGCGACTGAAACGCCGGCAACGCAAAAAAGATCAATGCCGTCTTATTTTCCTCCCGCCGCGCGCACCGGGCGCGCTGCCGCCCTCTATCAACCATCGCCGGGACAAATCTTAGACAAACGCGCTCCGTCCGCCACGCTTTACCAACAAGCGGCGCGGTCCTCTTTGCCTTCGCTGCGCCCGGAACTTGCCGGGATCTTCGATGCGCGCCTTTTGTTGTCGGCGCCTGTTTTGGATATTCTTTCGGCTTTGGATATGAAGCCCAAAGGAACGGTTGCGGCGTATCAACGTAATGAGTAAATAGGCAGTGTCTCAGTTTGAAATTTGACGTTCAATCCAGCCGTTCCTATGTTATGCTTAGCGCAAAGCATAGGAGAACGTATGGCATTGGCTGACGATATATTAGAAATGGTGGGGCGTCGATCTGATTTGACGGAAGCCGCTTTGGCAGAGGCTCTTTTCGGAGCGTCCGCTTGCCGACGCCTGATCAAGCAAGGGAAACTGCAACGACACGGTGTAGGAGGCGCATCAGACCCCTTCACATATTCGTTGACTGGAAAGCATCATGCCTAAAGGCCCCAAAGGACAGAAACGACCAGCCGATGTTATCGGAGCTGCCGTTATGGTTGCCAAGATCGCTACCGGTGAAGAAGAAGAAAAAACTGAGACGCTACCGAAAAGCGCGGCTGCAACCCTTGGCAGTTTGGGCGGGAAGGCCCGTGCGAAGAATATGAGCGCGGAACGCCGGTCAGAGATTGCCAAGAAGGCTGCTGAAAAACGCTGGAAGAAATAGGCCGTTGACAATCCCAATGTTACGTTTTAAAGCATTAATTAATTGCTCAAAACGTAACGGAGTCCGAATAATGCCGAAACCAGTTCTGATAGAAGATTTTGAAGTCATTCCCCGCCTTATTGAACTTGGTCTTCCTAAAGAGGTCGCTCTTGATATTCTTGATAGGGCCGTTGGTGAGCGGGCGCGTGTTAACGCCAATGATCCTGTTAGTACCCCCGGAAATGAAATGCGGCGCTGGCTCACTCGCTATCTGCGTGAAAGCAAAGAACTTAAAGCCCTTGGATGGGTTTCATGCGCGCACGAACAACTTGAAGGTATCCGTAATGATGGCCTGAAAATTAAACTTGTTCCGCTCAATACTGATGTTCGGGCAGGTATGCCGTCAAAAGAGCCAGTTAGTGTTTCTGACAAGGGTCCAAAAGTGGTAAAGGCGATCAAGGGTAATGAAGACCGCAGGCAAGCTAGCTTGTTTACTGAGACCGAATCTGCGCCTGACCCATTATCTGATTATGACTTTCTGTATTATTGCGTTCATGCGAGCGACAAGAGCCTATCTGCGGAAATATCCAGACCTAGCGGGTTGGTGAAGGGTTTTGTGGCACATTATTCAGAACGGATCATCTTGTGCCAACCTGGAGAAAAGTCTGGATTGCGTCGGCCAAGCCCCGTTTCAGAGGACTTCGCAGAAGTTGAAAAGCCAACGGTAATTCGCAAGGGATAAATATGTTTAATCCAATGCGCCTAGTCATCGCCCGCGAACGCAGGGCGAAGACCAAGAAAGGATTCGCCGATGAGGTTGGTCTCACTTCCCAGACTATTTTTCGCTATGAAAGTGGTGAGCAAATTCCGCCTATTGAGACAGTGGAGAAATTTGCGTCGGTTCTCGAATTTCCCGTCAGTTTCTTTTTCGGAGCCGATGTTGAATACCCGCGTCGTGACAACGCTAGCTTTCGAGGCTTAGCTAGTAAAAGCGGGAAAATTATGGACGCCGCGTTAGCATCTGGCGCAATGGCCTATCTGTTTGACGATTGGGTTTGGGAGATTGACCGTTACACACGAATTGAGCCGAACCTTCCTGATCTTGGTGGAGGCATTGCCCCAGATGTAGCCGCGCAAATAATTAGGGAGCAATGGCGACTGGGCGACAAACCAATCGAAAATATGGTGCACTTACTCGAGGCAAAAGGTATTCGGGTTTTCTCTCTCGCCGAAAATACAAAAGACGTGGATGCTTTTTCAGTCTGGCGAGATGACGTCCCTTACATTTTTTTAAATAGGTTTAAATCTGCGGAACGAAGTAGGTTTGATGCAGCACACGAATTGGCCCATCTGTGCTTAGACAAGCATGGCGGTGCGGCGGCGATTCACAAAAATAGCCCTGTTGAAGCAATTGCCAATTCTTTTGCTGGTGCCTTTTTAATGCCAGAAGCGGATATGCGCTCCGTTATCACTTCCACTATCTATAGCGTAGATGATCTACTTACTTATAAGCCGAGGTGGAGAGTTTCAGCTGCTGCGTTGACTTACCGCGCGCACGAGCTTGGGTTGATCAACGATGGCCGAAGCAATTCACTCTACGTAGAGATGTCGCGTCGTGGATGGTTGAAGAATGAGCCTAATGGGATTGCACGGGAACAATCAAATATTTGGCAAGAAATCATGGATGATCTGCGGGATCACAAGGTTACAAAAGCCGATATCGCGCTCGAGATTGGGGTTCCAATCCCAGAAATTGAAGCGCTGCTATTTGGGTTAGCCAATATGGTCACGATAGAAGGCGAAGGGAACCGAACGCCTCCGAGAAAAGTTGATCTGCGACTAGTTTCATAATGAATATATTGCTTGACGGCAAGCATAAAAGTTCATATAAGAAGGGCATGAACAAATTGCCCCTCTCTAAACGCACCCAAATCCTAGCAATGCTTTGCGAAGGCTCATCCATGCGTTCAATTAGCCGCGTTGCAGACGTTTCAATCAACACGGTTTCAAAGCTGCTGGTGCAAGCTGGCGAAGCCTGTATCGCCATCCACAATGACAATGTGCAGGGCGTCAAAGCAAGCCGCGTCCAGTGTGACGAAATCTGGTCATTCTGCTATGCTAAGAAGAAAAACGTAGCGACAGCTAAGGATGCACCGGAAGGCGCTGGCGACGATTGGACTTGGACCGCAATTGATGCAGATACCAAGCTGATTGTCTCTTATCTGGTCGGCGGTCGAGACAGTGAATATGCAATGGAATTTATGGACGATCTGCGCAGCCGGTTAAGCAATCGCGTCCAGCTAACCACAGACGGTCACAAAGCGTATCTGGAAGCCGTTGAAGGCGCTTTCGGTGCCGATGTTGACTATGCACAGTTGATCAAACTGTATGGCGCTGCACCGGAAAGCGCGAAAGGCCGTTATTCACCGGCTGATTGCACCGGCATCAAGAAACGCCGTATTGAAGGCGACCCTGATATTAAACACGTTTCAACCAGCTACGTTGAGCGCAGCAATCTGACAATGCGTATGTCCATGCGCCGATTCACTCGCCTGACAAACGCTTTCAGCAAGAAGCTGGATAACCACATTCACGCTCTTGCGCTCTATTTTGTGTTTTACAATTTTTGCCGCATCCACAAGACACTGAAAATGTCCCCTGCAATGGCCGCTGGCATTAGCGACACTCTCTGGTCACTAGAGGACGTGGTTGCTAAGATTGATGAAATGGAACCAGCACCTAAGAAGCGTGGTCCTTACAAAAAGAATATTTCAAACTGAGACACTACCAGTAAATAATACCTCTTCCTATAGTTTGCGCTATACTGTTCTCATGGCGGATTTTAGCCCACAGTTTATTGAAAAGCGAAAAGCCCAATTGCTCAGCTTGCGTTTGGAATTGCAAGAGCAGGGCGCACAAAATCGGGACGCCCTGGATACGGTTGAACTTGATCAGTCGAAGGTAGGGCGGCTGTCGCGCATGGACGCCCTTCAGGGGCAGGAAATGGCCAAAGAAAACGAGCGGCGCCGGCATTTGCAGTTGAAGCGCATAGAGGC
>JAJFIM010000315.1 GCA_021774995.1 Alphaproteobacteria bacterium
AGATGATATCAACAATCTTGCTTTGGTTGGGGGCGTTCGTCTTTGGTTTTAAAGAATTGCCCTACCGCGCACTCAGAGTAGGGTCAGGTTTGACCCCATAAAAATAATAAAGCCCAAAACTTAGAGTAGATGGGGTGAAAGGCGCGTGGCGGGTTCATTGACCAGACTTAACTTTACCTCCAAAACGCCTTTGGGTAAAAAAGAAATCGGGTTATGAGCTTTCCTGAATGATCTCGCTCTTATCGAAAATTCGATATATTTTATCAACCGGACTTACAACGATAATGCCGTCATCTCCTATTCCTGTATGCGCCGTCTCCATAATTTCATTCACGATCTCATCAGCCCGCTCTTCCATGATGTAAATTTGCAATCGCGCGCAAGCATCCATCCAATCGACGTGATAAAAGTTTTTATGCGATCCATATCCTTTCACTTCCGAGACTGTCATGCCTGGCACATTCAACTCTCTCAACCGTCGCTCAACGCGCTCCAGCATGTGTTCGCTGATAATCGCTGTCACCCTTTTAAAACTCATTTGTCTCACTCCTCTTTTGATTTGCAGTCTTACGGCATTTGAGGCGTATATAATTTAGACGTCACGTTCCAATTTTCAGTTTACTATTTTCCAAAAAGACATACGGGGGAAGATCAAGGTTACGCGGCGCCGGTCCCCTTCGCACGCGGCCGGCGGTGTCGTATTTCGATCCATGGCAGGGGCAGAACCACCCGCCATATTCGCTCCTGGGATCGCCGGGCCTCTGGCCAAGGGGCACGCACCCAAGATGCGTGCAAATTCCGATCACAATGAGCCACTCTTGTCTTTGTACCCGCTGGGCGTCGGTCGCGGGATCAATGAGATTGGGATTTGCGTCATCCATCCTGGATCGGGAAATTTCTTCAGGCGTACGACGTACAATGAAAACGGGCTTTCCGCGCCATGTTACCGTCACTCTTTGGCCAAGTTCAATGGGCGCCAGATCTACTTCGGTCGAAGACAGCGCCAGGACATCCGCCGAGGGGTTCATATTATCGATCAGTGGCCAAATGGACATGCCGGCGCCAGCGGCGGCAAAGGCGCCGGTTGCAATGAAAAGAAAATCACGACGGTCTTCCGATACATCTTTTTCTGCATGAGTCATATTGCACCTCGTTTAACAAGCGATTTCAACTTAGGAATTATTCTAGGCGCGCGCATGGCGTATTCGCGGTAAGCGTCGCCAAACTCCTCTATCGATTCCCGTTCCTTACGGTGCGCGAGCCAGGCAAACATAACGTTCAGTACTGGGATCATTCCTAACGCAATGGCGTTGCGTGACGCCGGGAATCCAATCTTTTTTATATTTCCCATAGTTTGATTCCCAATCCTTTCCCTGTCATTGAGTTTGCGCGTGCGCTTTTCCTTCAGCCATCCCATGTTCGCACCACACGCAGGCGCAGTTTACGTGATCGCAACTTTTGTCTTTGAGTGGCGCTTTGTATCGCCGCAATGCGAGGGGTAAAACGGCGCGGCTAAGCCACCAGGGGCGATAAAGCCGGTGGAGCGTTTTTTTGGCGTCATTCTTTGCAATATGGCGCGACAGCGCCCAGCGGCGCCCCCGGTCTCCGGCAAGGTTGAACAAATAGCGATTAGAAATTGACGTATGGAGTAATGGCAGGAGCTCTTGGCGCCAAAGTTGAGCGTAATCCAACCCCTCAAGAAGGCTTCGCGCCGCCAGAATTCCCGAGCGCAGGGCGTAAGTCATGCCAAAGCCCGCGAGAGAGTCCTGAAATCCCGCTTGCTCTCCTATGACAAGCTTACCGCCCTGAATGGCCGTGCGCGGGAGCCGTAAATTACCATAGCCGCCGAATGGCTCTGGGTTTGACATCCTCATGCCGACGCGTCTTTCGAAAAATGATACCGTTCTTTCCAGAAAATAGCGTTGATTTTTGAATCCAGTAAACATGCAGCTCGCAACTGTGCCGCGGCCGCCAGAGACCAGCAGATAGGCATATCCAAGCGGCGCCAATTTATTGTCAAAGCATATCCAATTGCCGTCAGCCATATCAGTCTCAAACACATAGCCGACTGCAATGACATCGGCGGTGCGGGGTCCGATGGCCAGAACGGCCGGACCCATTTTCTCGTTTACCTTATCGCCGAACCTTATCTCGATGTTAAGCGCGCGCGCCTGAGAGGCCAATCCCTGATCGAGCGATCCATTAGCATCCCCGCGACGCACAAGATAATACAGAGGGTCTTCGCTTTTTATGGCGTATGCTGCGCTCCATGCATCAAAGACGGCGCCCTGGCGCACGGGTGCGTGATTAAAAGTTGGGTCTATGCCGGCTTCGGCTAATTCATGGAGAATGTCAGATTGCGTTGACCAGTTTTCCAGTCCTTGAAAATCATTGTGAAAACGTCCGCCGGGTTGTTTGCGGCGATCATGGACGACGACGCTTCTGCCTGCCCGCGCCAGTACGATGGCGCACGCAAGGCCCGCCGGTCCGGCGCCGATGATAGGGAAAGGCTCTCTATTTGTATCAAGCATTCTTTCATCAATAGTTATGCGCCATATTTATTCCACAATCAGACGCCCACGGAACATTCCCATAGCGCACGCGAATTCGTATTCGCCGGGCGTCTCGGGCACAAACTCAATGGGAACGACCTCGCCAGTCGGCAGGTCAGCGCTTTTATTAAAGTCGGCAAGGATGACTTTTTCTGAGCATGAGGCGGTCTCTTCGCGCCTGAAGTTAAGGCGCACCGGCTTGCCCCGCTGCACGACAATAGTGTCGGGCGTATAGCCGCCTTTGACTAAAATCATAACTTCCTGATGGCCGCTGGTTGAGTCGGATGCGCGCACGCCCTTGGAGCGCTTTAACCAGAAAAACCAGATAATGAAGGCGACCAATACAAGTCCTATAATAAGAACAATCCAGCGATCCGACGTCATTTGACGACCCTCCTTGGTTGGAAGAAACGAAGACGATTGGCGTTTGTGACCACAGTCACCGAACTAAAGGCCATTGTCGCGGCGGCGATGATGGGGGAAAGCAGCAAACCAAAGAACGGGTAGAGCGCGCCCATGGCAATTGGGATGCCCAAAGAATTGTAGCCAAAAGCGCCAACCAGATTCTGACGTACATTACGCATCGTGGCGCGGCTGATTTCGATTGCGGTAACGACGCCGATGAGACTGCCTTTGATGAGAGTGACGTCGCTTGCTTCGATAGCGACATCAGCGCCGGCGCCGATGGCGAAGCCGATATCGGCCTGGGCAAGAGCCGGCGCATCGTTGATTCCGTCGCCAACCATGCCGACCGTTTTACCCTCAAGCTGAAGCTTTTGAACTTCATGCGCCTTATCGTCGGGCAAAACTTCCGCCAGCACCCGATCAACGCCGACTTGTCGCGCGATGGAGTCGGCGGTCCGTTGATTGTCGCCGGTGAGCATGATGACCTCAATGCCCATTGTTTGCAACAACCCGATGGCTTGTTTGGAATCCGGTTTTACCGTGTCGGCAACAACAATCAGGCCCGCCGCCTTTCCATCGACGCCGACATACATTGGCGACTTGCCCTCGCCCGCCAACCGCTCCCAATCCTTTGTGAGCATGTCGATGGAGATCTCTTTGTCGCGCATCATTTTGGCGTTGCCGAGCAGAACCCGCTTGCCGTCAATGTTGCCGCTGACCCCGTGTCCAGGAATGGCGGCAAACTCCGCCGCGTCCGCAAGGTTTAACTTTTTGCTTTCAGCTCCCCTGACGATAGCCTCCCCAAGGGGATGCTCCGAGCCGCGCTCCAAAGAAGCCGCGAGGCGCAGGACTTCCTCCTCTTCAAAATTTCCGGCTGTAATAACGTCCGTGAGTGCGGGCTCGCCGCGGGTAATGGTGCCGGTTTTATCGAGGATAAGGGCGCTTATTTTTTCCGCTGTTTGCAATGCGTCGCCAGAGCGGATCAAAACGCCGTTTTCGGCCCCTTTACCGATGCCCACCGTGAGTGAAGTGGGTGTCGCTAGACCAAGCGCGCAGGGGCAAGCAATGATCAGCGTTGTGACGAGCACGATGATGGCATAGATAATTCGCGGCTCCGGTCCTACGAGATACCAGACAACGAAAGCAAGTATCGCGAGGATCATTACCGTTGGCACGAAATATCCCGAGACCAGATCCACCATCCGCTGTATTGGCGCTTTGGAGCCTTGCGCGTCTTTCACCATGCGGATAATACTGGCGAGCGCCGTGTCTTTGCCGACTTTTGTGGCGCGGAATTTAAAACTACCGGTCTTGTTGAGCGTTGCGCCGATCACCTCGTCGCCTTCGCGTTTATCGACCGGCATCGATTCGCCGGTGATCATGGATTCGTCAATCGCGCTTGAGCCCTCAATGAGTTTGCCGTCAACCGGGATCTTCTCGCCGGGACGGACAATCACAATATCGCCCGTGACGACTTCTTCGACGGGCAAGTCGAGTTCCTTGCCGTCGCGCACCACGCGGGCGGTTCTCGCTTGAAGGTTCATGAGTTTTTTGATTGCCTGGGACGTGCGCCCTTTGGCTTTGACCTCAAGCGCCATGCCCAAAACCACAAGGGCGACAACCACGACGGCGACATCCCAGAAAACTTCCGCCAACGCCTCGCTTGGGAACCATTCCGGAAACAGGATTGCGGTGGCCGAATAAAGATAGGCCGCCGTGATTCCCGTGGCGATGAGGGTGTGCATGTTAGCGGCGCGGTGTTTCAAGGCTTGCCACATGCCCGAATAGAACTGAGAACCGGACCAAACCAATACAGGCAATGAAATAACGCCGATTGCGCCCCACACAAGCCGGCGGTTGTCGCTGCCCATCGGCATCCACTCATTAAGACCGGGGATAATATCGGGATACATAAAAAGCACCGCAGGTACGGATACGACGGCGGCAAACCAGAATTTGGCCATCAGGGTGCGGTATTCCTGATCTTGCGCCGCTTCTTCAGGGTCGATGTTTTCTTCAACAGCCGTTCCGGCGTCTGCGGCGGACAGACCGCCAATCACATACCCAGATGATTGTATGGCTTTGCGGATGCCGCTAAAATCCACTTGCGACGGTTCATACTCAAGGTCAACAGAGCTTGTCACCAGATTGACCCGCGCGGCGAGAACGCCCGGCGTTGACTGAAGCGCGGATTCTATGGCCGCCACGCAAGAGGCGCAATGCATATTCTTGATCGGCAGCCGGGTCGTTGCCGTTCCCGCAGAAAATCCAGCGGATCGAATGGCTTTGAGTAGATCCGTTACCACGACCCGCAGCGGGTCGTAATCAATGCTGGCGGTTTTGGAGGCAAGACTGACATGTACGGATTGCACGCCGGCTATATCCTGCAACGCTCTTTGGGCGTTGGGCGGACAGTGCCGGCACGTCATTCCGCCAATGGCGATGGTGATTTGACTGTTGCGCGATTGCGATATTTGTCCACTATCGCCGTTTTTTACTGGCGGGCTTGTATTGTGCATCCTTTTTTCCTCATTCTGTGAGCCGTGAAGCAGGCGTGCGTTTAAAGGGTGACGCCTGGCCCCTAGCCCGCGCGTATTCTCGCAACAAAATAATTATAGAGCGGAATAAAAATTAGTGCGGCGTACCAGCCATATGCAAAACTCTCAACGAGGCCCAGTAAAAAACTCGGCCATGACAGCCAGGTAAAACCGGGTAAGAACGGCGCCCAAGCGGGGTACATAGGAGCCGCTGGGAAGAACAATCCGAATATTACGCACAAAACAAACGTGATGCTCAAAAAAATGCTTAAGCTGAAGCCGAAAGCAATAACTGGAATTTGCGCAGCCCCAGACCCCGCGCCCGCTGATTGATTATTCGACCAATTTTCATTTGACGATTCAGACATGATGGGCCTCCATTTGGCTTGACGTTGCTTGAGTGCCGGAAACATATTGCTGAGGCGCCGCTTCGAAAATTTCACGGCATTCCCGCGCGCGGAAATAATAGACGCATCCATCGAACACGCTGGATTTGGCGTCTCTTGTTCGTATGGTTTTACCGAAAACCGGATCCGTATCGCGCTCAGGGGCAATCCAGCGCAGGTTTTGACGTTCCCCCGAACGCGTTTTGTTGGTTTGTCCGCCCTTTGAGTCGCGCCCCATAATGTGGACGCCGCACCCAAAGCGCATCATCAGAAAAATAAGGCCGGCACAACTAAGAAATATAAAAGAGCGGCGGATGGTTCGCCTTCCATGATTGCCTCCTTTGCGTTTAGTTTAATCTAAAAGCCTCTCATAGACTCCATGGCGCATTACTTTTCTACGAAAGCGTCGCGTATATAGGCGAGGACATCGGCCATATCTTGTTCGCTAAGGTCCGGATTACCGCCAAGGGCGGGCATCTCAAGAAGAGCCCCGTCACTTTGGAAACCATTGACCATATGATCAATCAACACGCTGTCCGCTTGTGATAAGACACCGTCTGATTTAGTAAAATTGGGCGCACCTGGAACGGCGCCTTTGCCGTTCTCGCCATGGCAAGCGATGCAAGTTCCGTTATAAACCTCTTCGCCCCGGGCAATATCCCCGGTGGAGTTACCCACCGCGGGCGTTCCCATTTCCGAAGGCTCAGCGCGCGCCATGACGCTCAATGCCAATGCTGATATTGCAGCCGTCAAAATTGATAGCGCCGTTTTGTTGGATCTCTTCATTTTTGATCTCCTTGAGTTATTTTATGTGATGCTCGTACGTATTTTTAATCATAATTATTTCATCAATTGCTGGCCTTGAGGAAGGCAATGATGTCATCAGAAATGTTACCGGGTATATTTGCGCGCACCCTCATATGCGTGACAGATACCATCCATTCTTCGTCGGTGAGCTCTTTTGGCGAACGTAAATTATGACACCTTGCACAATTATCGGCCCATGCTTTGGCGCCCCTAGCGATTTGCGCAGGGTCTGGTTTGCTCGGTTGATCTGCAGCAAATACAGGCGTGATTAGAAGTATGAGCACGCTAGCAAGCGCCCATGACCGCGTTTTTGAAATACTAAATCTCGTTTTCATTTGTTCTTTCTCCTTACAATAAATTAAAATCCGTAAGCGAATTGGAATTGGTATAGAGTTTCCGAATTTATGCCGGTTACTTTAAAGTCCCGCCATTCGACACCGCCTTTTGCGACAATTGACGGCGCCAACCAGTAATTCAGTCCGACATTGATGCGGTTTTCAGCGTTCTCCATTCTCAATTCATCACTGCCGACGATGTTGTATTCGCCATAGCGAACCACCGGTTCAAATTTTTGCAATATTTTGTTTTCCGTTACATCCGTCAAACGATAAGCGAGTTGCGCGTACCAGGCCTCCAATTTAAGCATGGGCAGGAGCTCCACATCGCCGCCAATATCGACGGCGCTAAATAAACTGTCCCGGTCTCCATTCAAGTATTCAAATCGCGCGTTCCATGGGCCGCGAGTAAAAGACGCATCCGCGCCCCACAGAAAGAAATCAGCAGTGGTTGGGCTGGGTCCCATCGGCCCTGCGATGCCGTCAACTTTTGCGGTAAGAAAAGAGGCGCCAACTTCCAGATTAGCGACGGGAAGAAAACCGACGCGCCCCGACACGGACTTATTTCCATTATCATCTTTTCCCGCTGCTTCGAGTACGACTCCGCCTTCATGCCCCATGCGCGGGCCGTTGCCGACGGCGAGAACATAGGTCAGCAATGTGTCGCCGATGGGGATTCCTCCGCGAAGTTGAGCCCCGA
>JAJFIM010000316.1 GCA_021774995.1 Alphaproteobacteria bacterium
CCCTACCGGCGTAGACTTCAAGCTCCAGATGAAAATGCGTGAACGTATGGCGCACGCTTCCTGGCAGCAACTCCCAGTCAATATCAAGCGGCGCGTGGGCGCGCTTATCGTCATCATGGGGCGCTTCCTCTTCCCACGGACCTGTTGGCACTTCCATCATGCCGCCCAGCAGCCCGCGCGCGGGACGGCGGCGCAACAAAACCGCGCCGTCGCCGCGCTGCACCCAGAAGACCGCGCCCCGGCGCCGGGGTTTTGCTGGTCTGGGGGAGCGCCTGGGCAGTTCCGCGGCGATCCCTTGCGCATGCGCCAGGCAATGGGGCGCCACGGGACACAGCGCGCATTTTGGATTGCGCGGCGTGCAGACAGTGGCCCCCAGATCCATCAGCCCTTGCGCGTAATCGCCAAAACGGGCGTCCGGCAACGCGCCGAGCGCCCGCGCCCGCAAGTCCGGCTTTGCTTGGGGCAGCGGCGACGCAACGGCAAAGACCCGCGCCATCACCCGCTCCACATTGCCATCCACCACATTGGCCCGGCGATCAAACGCGATGGCTGCAATCGCGGCGGCGGTGTAAGGCCCGATGCCGGGCAAAGCGCGCAAGGCCTCTTCATCGGCGGGAAACGCGCCGCCGTGCTCCGCCACGATAAGATCCGAACATGCTTTGAGATTGCGCCCCCGCGCATAATAGCCAAGCCCCGCCCAGGTGCGCAGGACATCATCCAAACTTGCCGCCGCCAGCGCCTCAATTGTCGGCCACGCGGCGATGAACTTTTCAAAATAGGGACCCACCACCGCCACGGTGGTTTGCTGCAACATGATCTCGGCCAGCCACACGCGATAGGGATCGGGTTTAACCCCCGGCGCCGCCCGCCAAGGCAGAACGCGGGCGTGGGCGTCATACCAGGCCAGCACGGCCGCGCTGAATGGAGTTTTTTGTTTTTTCTGAGCGCGCATGGCGTTTACCGCATCGAATGAGTACAGTTGGACACTTGAAAGACGGTCAATCACGAGGTTGCGAACATGGACGACAATCGCAATTGAAAAAAGGCCTGAGGTCATCTGATCGCACTAAAAACGGCCCCGCCCTGTCGCCGCGCCTGGCCCTGCAACCGGGGCGGTGGGAAGGCCGCACGCGGCCCGCCATTCGGCCCCCGCCCCGCATCAACCGCTGGATGGGCAAAATCACCAAGCCCGTCACCCGCAAATTCGGCTTTGCCGAACCGCATATACTGGCGCATTGGGACGCCATTGTCGGCCCTGGCCTGGCCGCTTACGCTCAGCCCGTGAAACTCTCCTTCGCGTCGCGGCAAAGGCGCAACGGCCTATTAACCATCCAGGTCAGCGGCGCCGCCGGATTGGAATTGCAGCATTTGGAGCCGCAAATCTTGGAGCGAATCAACGCCTATTACGGCGCGCCCACGGTCGGCCGTCTGCGCATGGTCCGGGCGCCGTCCCGACTGCGAAAAAGCGCGCCGCCCCCATCGCGCCGCCCCCGCACAGCGCCCTTGTCTCCCCAACAGCGCGCCGCCCTCGAATCGCAAGTGGCTGACATGACCCATGAAGGCGTGGAAAAAGCTTTGCGCCGCCTTGGCGAAAATATCCTGTCCCGTTCCTAAAAAAACTGCGAGATATAAGCCCACTTGAGGCAGCGCGGCATGCCCTTTATAGTGCGCCGCTTTCATCGTTGCGCCATATGAAAGGTAACAGAGCCCCCGTGACTTCCACCCAAAAGACCACTGCTGCGGCGGTCATTGCCGTCCTTCTAATCGCCGGAGCGCTCTATGCGGTCTTCTTTTCCTCTTCGGGAAGTCCGGCCTCGCAGCCGATAGGCGCCAACCCATATGAAATCGCGACAGACCGGGCGTTAGGCGGTCCGGACGCCTCTGTGACCGTGATCGAATACGCCTCCGTTACCTGCGGACATTGCGCCAATTTCCACGCAGGCGTGTTTAAGCAACTCAAAGAAACCTATATCGACACGAACAAAATCCGGTTCATTTTCCGCGAATTGCCCACCGCGCCCGCCGAATGGGCCAAAGCTGGATTTCTGCTGGCGCGCTGTATCCCGGAAGAGCGGTATTTCGGCTTTATCGACGTGCTTTTTTCAAAGCAGGCGCAGTGGATCGGCAATCCGGACGTATTGAAACAAATTGCCCAGGCCAGTGGAATCGACGCCCAAAAGTTTGATCAATGCATTGCGGACGAGGCCGAACTGGAGCGTCTGAAAGCGGTTGTTGAGTATGGGATCAAAGAATACGGCGTTCAATCCACACCCACTTTTGTGATCAACAGCAAGACCTATGAAAATATGTCCTGGGAGGCATTTCAGGCTGCAATCGATCCTCTGCTGGCCGAATAAGCCGTATATTTTTACTCGCAGGATGCGCGAATCCTGTTAGGACTTGGGGTGTTGGATAAAAACGCTTAAACCCCTGGGCTTTAAGGAAACACAGCACCCCGTGTCTATTAAGTTTGATCGCCTGCGCCTTTCGGGATTCAAATCCTTCGTCGACAACACCGAGCTTTTGATCGAGTCCGGCCTGACCGGCATTGTCGGTCCCAATGGCTGCGGCAAATCCAATATTCTTGAGAGTCTACGCTGGGTTATGGGCGCCAGTTCGGCCAAGGCCTTGCGCGGCTCCGGAATGGAAGACGTCATTTTCGCGGGCACCAGCGGCCGTCCGGCGCGCAATGTGGCGGAAGTTTCGCTTCTTTTGGACAATGCCTCGCGCACCGCCCCGGCGGCTTTCAACGATTCGGAGCAGATTGAAGTCGTGCGCCGCATCGAACGGGATGCTGGCAGCGCCTACCGCATCAATGGCAATGACGTGCGGGCGCGGGACGTGCAATTGCTGTTTGCCGATTCCTCCACCGGATCCAATTCGCCCGCCTTGGTGCGTCAGGGTCAGATCTCCGAACTGATCAACGCCAAACCCGAAAACCGGCGTAAGCTGCTCGAGGAAGCGGCCGGAATCGCCGGTCTTCACTCCCGCCGCCACGAAGCCGAACTTCGGCTCAAAGCGGCCGAGGCCAATCTGGTCCGATTGGAAGACGTTGAACAACAGCTTGAAGAACAACTCGGCGCCCTCAAGCGCCAAGCCCGGCAGGCCACCCGCTACCGCAATCTTTCGGGTCATATTCGCAAAGCCGAAGCAATAGGACTTCACCTGCGCTGGTCTCAGGCGCAAGAAGCGCTGGACGAATCGCAAAAAGAAAAAACCGCCATTGAAGACGCTGTGGCGGAAAAAACCAGAGATGTCGCCGCCGCCAGCACGGCGCAGGCCGACGCCGCATCCGCCCTGCCGCCTCTGCGCGACGCCGAAGCCCGCACAGCCGCCGCCGTTTCGCGACTCAATATTGAACGGGACAATCTTGACGCCGAAGAGAGCAGAGCGCGTCAACAGGAACAAGCCCTGGAAGACCGCATTGGGCAAATCTCACAAGATCAAGCGCGCGAAGAGGGATTAAAAGCCGACGCAGCCCAGGTGATCGCGCGTCTTGACGAGGAAACGCACGCGCTGGAGTCTAAAAAAGCGGCCCAGAAAGGCGCTTTAGCCGAGGCCGAACGCCTTGTTGATCAAGCCGGTCAAACGCTGACAGTGCACGAGAGCGAACGCCACGCACTCACCGAAGAGATGGCCAATCTCACGGCCCGCAAGACCGCGCTTGAGCGCGCCATTGCGGAAACCACCGCCCGCGTTGAACAGATCACCGCCCAATTACAGCAGGCCCGATCCGAGCATCAGACCTTGCTTAGCGATGCCGCGCACGGGTCTCAAAATAGCGCGGCCGCGGCGCGCGTTGAAGAAGCGCGCCAAACAGCGCAACGCGCAGAGAGCCTGGCGCAAGAGGCTGACAGCGCCCGCGCCCAAGCACTCGCCAAAGAAAAAGAAGCGCGCGTCCCCTTGCAGGATATTGAGCGCACGTTGAACAAGCTGAAGGCCGAAGCCAAGGCGCTTTCCGATCTTTTGAAAGTCAATGAAGGGGATTTGTGGCCGCCCGTGATCGATGCGCTCGCAGTAACGCCGGGTTATGAAATTGCCCTAGGCGCGGCCCTGGGCGATGATCTCAACGTGACCGCCGACCAAGCGGCGCCCATTCATTGGGGACTTCTTGAGGGCTCTGCTCCAGGGGCGCAAGAACTGCCGCGCGGCGTGCGGCCTTTGAGTGAATTTGTTGAGGCGCCGGAGCCGTTGCGCCGCCGCCTGTCGCAAATCGGCCTGGTGGACAAAGCTGAAGGGCAAAACCTTCAACGCCTTTTATCGACCGGCCAGAGACTGGTCAGCCTGGAGGGCGATCTATGGCGCTGGGATGGTTTCACGGCGGTTGCGGAAGCGCAAACGGCGGCGGCTGCGCGGCTGGCGCAGCGCAACCGTCTGGCAGTACTGGATGTAGAAATAAACCAAGCCGCAGAAATTCACCGCACCTGTCAGGGCGTTTTCACGGCCGCCATAGAAACCGTCATGAAAGCGTCCCGCCAGGAAGAGACCGCGCGCGCCGCCAGAAAAAGCGCGCAGGACGACCTTTCCGCGGCCCACGACGCTAAAGCGGAACTCGACCAGGCCAACGCGGATCACAAATCGCGGATGGCGGCTCTGGAGGAATCTCAAAAACGCCTCAACGAAAACCTTGAGGAACTTGAGCGACGCCGGTTTGACGCTCAAAGCGAATTGGATCAGATCGGCGCGGCGCCGGGCGCGCTTGAAGAGCGCATCGCATCTCTTCGTGAAGACGTGGACGCCTTGCGCGCCAAGCTGTTGCAGGCGCGCGCCGCCTATGAGGGTGAAAAACGCGACGCCGCCCTGGCCGAGGCCCGCCAAAAGGCCATTGTCATCGAACGTGGCGAATGGGGCGCGCGCCACGAGGCGGCTTCGACGCAAATCGAAGAATTATCCGCCCGGCGCGCTCAGGCGGAAACCAACTTAAGTGAAGTGCGCCGCATTCCAAAAGCCCTCGAGCAAAAACGCATGTCCTTGCTGGACGCCATCTCATCAGCCGAAGAGGCCCGCTCGGCGGCGGCCGATGATTTGGCGCAAGCGGAGACGCAGCAAGCGGCCTGTGATGCGCACTTGCGTGAAGAGGAAAAGGCGCTGTCTGAGATGCGCGAGAACAGGGCGCGAATCGAAGCGGTGCTGGAAAGCGCCCAGGAAAAACTTGAGGAAGTTGAAGGGCGCATTCGCGAAACGCTGGAATGCGAAGCGGATGAATTGCTGGAAAAGGCCGAACTCAAGGAAGGCGAAGCCCTGCCCTCGCTGGAGCAGATTGAAACAAAAACTGAGCGCCTGAAGCGCGAGCGTGAAAATATGGGCGCGGTCAATCTGCGCGCGGCCGAAGAAGCCGAAGAACTTGGCGCGCGCGTCGCGGAAATGGAGCAGGAACGGAGCGATCTGGAAAGCGCCATTGCGAAATTGCGGCGCGGGATCGCCACTCTCAACAGAGAAGGCCGGGTGCGGTTGCTGGATGCTTTTGAACAGGTGAACAAACAGTTTTCACGTCTCTTCGGCGTGTTGTTCGAAGGGGGGAGCGCCCATCTGGAACTCACCGAATCGGATGATCCGCTGTCGGCGGGCCTGGAGATATTCGCCCGCCCGCCCGGAAAACGCCTCCAAACCATGTCGCTGCTGTCTGGCGGCGAGCAAGCTTTAACGGCGGTGGCGTTGATATTTGCGGTTTTCTTGTCGAATCCCGCCCCGATTTGCGTTTTGGATGAGGTGGACGCCCCGCTTGACGATTCCAATGTGGAGCGTTTTTGCAACCTGCTTGACGAAATGGCTAAGTCCACCGAAACGCGTTTTATCATCATCACGCACCACGCACTGTCCATGTCGCGCATGGATCGCCTCTATGGCGTCACCATGTCTGAACGCGGGATCTCTCAGCTCGTTTCGGTCGATCTATCTGGCGCTGCACAAATCCGTGCGACAGGTTGACCTCAGCGCCTTTTTGATCTCTATTTTTGCTTATATAACATAGGCTTAAGGAGCGTTCACTTGCGCTTGACAGGTTATGGGCTTGGCGTTTAGGTTGCGCCCGGCTGAGATGTTTGGGGGTCAAACCGACTCGTAAATAAGAGATTTATGAGACGGTCAACCTGATGATCGGCCGCCTTTCGCGTTGGAAATATGAAATAACGTGCCAGAGAAGGAAGACAAGTCCA